>JALUYM010000001.1 GCA_027018745.1 Bacteroidales bacterium
TTACTCTTTTGAATCTTCCTCTTTTTTATCCTCTTTATTATCCACAGCCTTGGCTTCATTTTCAGCAGCAGGTTTTTTTTCTGCTTTGGCCTCTGGTATTTTCTTATCAACTTCTTTTTTAATTGGTTTTTCCTTTTTCTCTTCTTCTTTGACTTCTGCTACGGATTGTTTTTCTATTTTAGCTTCGCCTTCAGGTTTTTCAGTTTTAACTTCGGCTTTCGTTTCTTCTTCATTCGCCTCAGTCATTACATTTTCATTTTCGGGCATTTCAGCTTTTTTAGCAGCTGGCGTAGCAGCAATCTCCGAAGTAGTTGTTTTCTTCTTACCACCACGACGACGACGGGATGTTTTCCCTTTGGCCTTCGTTTTTTCGGCAAGCAAGGTTTCATTAAAATCAACCAGTTCCATCATGGCCATGTCGGCATTATCCCCTACACGGTTGCCCAGTTTAATAATACGGGTATAGCCACCGGGTCGATCAGCCACTTTTTTGGCTACTTCCCGAAAAAGCTCGGTCACTGCTTCTTTGCTTTGTAAATAACTGAAAGCAATACGGCGCGAATGTGTAGTATCATCTTTTGACCTGGTAATAAGGGGTTCAACATAACTCCTCAATGCTTTGGCCTTGGCCACAGTGGTGGTAATTCTTTTATGTAATATCAGGGAAGTGGCCATATTAGACAGCATGGCTTTCCTATGTGAGCTGGTCCTTCCGAGATGATTAAAACTCTTTCTGTGTCTCATTGTTCTTAATCCTTATCTAATTTATATTTTGCAACATTTAATCCAAACTCCAAATTCTTCGACTCAACGAGTTGCTCCAGTTCTGTCAAGGATTTTTTTCCAAAATTTCTAAACTTCAATAAATCGCTTTTATTATAGGAAACCAAATCGCCCAACGTATCTACATCAGCAGCTTTTAAACAGTTGAGTGCCCTTACCGAGAGGTCCAGATCAACAAGTTTGGTTTTTAGCAACTGTCGGATATGCAATGTTCCTTCGTCGAATTCTTCAGAAACAGATTTTTCTTCTTCGTCGATAGAAATTTTTTCATCGGAGAAAAGCATAAAATGCTGGATCAGAATTTTAGCAGCCTCCTTCAAAGCATCTTTCGGATGAATAGAACCATCGGTAATAATTTCCAGTATCAGCTTTTCGTAGTCGGTCTTTTGCTCAACACGGTAGTTTTCAATACTGTACTTTACATTTTTGATCGGTGTATGAATGGAATCGATAGCAATGGTACCAACAGGCGCTTCGGGATCTTTATTTTCTTCAGCCGGAACATAACCCCTGCCTTTTCCGATAGTAATTTCCATGCTCAATTTAACAGACGGGTCAAGATTGCAAATAACCTCTTCTGTATTGAGCACTTGAAAAACCGAAAGAAATTTATTAATATCACCGGCTTTAAAAACATTTTGATCACCAATAACGATATTTACCTTTTCTGTATTTTCATCAGGGATCTGCTGTTTAAAACGCACTTTTTTCAGGTTCAGAATAATATCGGTAACATCCTCAATTACCCCATCGATGGAAGAAAATTCGTGCACTACCCCAGCAATTTTTACGTTGGTAATGGCAAAGCCTTCCAGTGATGAGAGCAAAATTCTCCGCAGGGCGTTGCCGATAGTGATTCCAAAACCGGGTTCAAGAGGACGAAATTCAAATACGCCCCTGAAACCATCAGTTTCATTCATAATAACCTTGTCAGGCTTTTGAAATGCTAATATCGCCATAGTATCAGTTTAACTTTTTTATTAAAGACAGTAGTATAAAATTATTTTGAGTACAACTCAACAATGAGGTTTTCCTTGATTGTTTCAGGAATCTCATCGCGTTCAGGATAATTCAGGAATTTACCTTCTTTTTTTTCATCGTCCCACTCAAGCCACGAAAAAGATTTATTGTTCGAGGCAAGAGATTCGGTAATCACTTCCAGGTTTTTAGATTTTTCGCGAACAGCAACTATATCACCTGCCCTCAACGAAAAAGAAGGAATATTCACAATATGTCCGTTCACCATAATGTGACGGTGTGTAACAAGCTGACGGGCAGCGGCACGTGTGGGGGCAATTCCCAATCTAAAAACAGTATTATCGAGACGGGCTTCGGCAAGTTTCAGCAGGTTTTCACCGGTGATGCCTTTTCTGCGTGAAGCTTTATGGAAAAGGTTGCGGAATTGTTTTTCCAGAATGCCGTAAGTATATTTGGCTTTCTGTTTTTCCTGCAACTGAATTCCATACTCTGACTGTTTTTTTCTTCTGCGCATCTGGCCATGCTGCCCCGGTGCGTAATTCTTTTTTTCAAGATGTTTATCTGCACCGAAAATAGGTTCACCAAATTTACGTGCGATCTTTGATTTTGGGCCAATATATCTTGCCATAATCTATTAATTTGTCTGTTTCATCAATACTAAAAATTAAACTCTTCTTCTTTTGGGAGGACGGCAACCGTTGTGCGGAATAGGAGTAACATCAACGATCTCGGTAACCTGAATTCCCGAAGAATTGATTGTCCTGATAGCTGATTCACGTCCTGCACCAGGTCCTTTTACATAAACTTTTACTTTACGCAAGCCCAGTCCGTAAGCTACTTTGGCACAATCCTCGGCAGACATTTGGGCTGCATAAGGGGTGTTTTTTTTGGAACCTTTAAATCCCATCTTTCCCGAAGAAGACCATGAGATAACCTGGCCGGCATCGTTGGTCAGCGAAATGATAATGTTGTTGAATGTAGCCTGGATATAAGCCCTTCCTACCGGGTCAACTTTGACTACTCTTTTTTTTGTGCTTCTGGTCCTTTTTGCCATTTTCGTTCTATTTCGTAAAATGTAAAATCATTATTATTTGGTGGCTTTCTTTTTATTGGCAACAGTTTTCTTACGGCCTTTCCGGGTACGGGCATTATTTTTTGTTTTTTGCCCGCGCAAGGGAAGTCCGATACGATGGCGAATCCCGCGATAAGTTCCAATGTCCATCAGTCGCTTGATGTTCATCTGAACTTCGGAACGCAACTCACCTTCCACTTTAAGCTCACCAATAATGTTACGAATCCGGTTTTGTTCATCATCATCCCAGTCCTGAACTTTCTTGTCCCAATCAATACCGGCTTCGGTTAAAATTTTTTGAGCAGTGCTCCTCCCAATGCCATAAATGTAGGTCAAACCGATTTCACCTCTTTTATTTTGGGGAATATCAACTCCAGCAATTCTTGCCATAATTCTTGTTTATTTATTGTTATAAAAGTATTAACCCTGTTTTTGTTTATACTTGGGATTTTTCTTATTAATAATATACAACTTCCCTTTGCGACGGACCAATTTGTCCTCGGGAGTTCTTTTTTTTATGGATGCGCGTATTTTCATGATGCTTTTATTTATATCTAAATGTTATTCTGCCTTTTGTTAAATCATAGGGAGACATTTCAAGTTTTACCCTGTCGCCCGGTAATATTTTAATGTAATGCATACGCATTTTACCGGAAATGTGTGCGGTAATCGTATGCCCGTTTTCCAACTCTACGCGAAACATAGCGTTGCCCAGGGATTCAATTACCGTGCCATCTTGTTCTATCGACTGTTGTTTTGCCATAAATGACTATTTTTTATTTAAAACTTTTTCAATCTCCTCAAAACTCGATAAAATATCTGCTTTACCGTGCCTGATGGCCACATCGTGCTCGAAGTGTGCTGAAGGTTTTCCGTCGGCAGTACGGATGGTCCATCCGTCTGCTTCCTGGTAAACTTCTTTCACCCCGAGGTTGATCATCGGTTCAATGGCGATGCACATGCCGGCTTTTAATTTAGGGCCGGTACCCCGCCGTCCGTAATTGGGTACTTCGGGTTCCTCGTGCAGGTTACGCCCAACGCCATGACCCACCAGATCTCTTACTACGCCGTAGCCAAAACTTTCAACATAAGTCTGAATGGCATATCCTATATCACGGACCCGTTTTCCGGCTACAGCCTGTTCAATTCCAAGGTAAAGGGATTTTTTGGTACGTTCGAGAAGCAACAATACTTCTTCGTCCACCTCACCCACAGGAAAAGTATAGGCCGAGTCACCATAAAAACCACCCCAGATAGTTCCGCAATCCAAGGAAACAATATCGCCATCCTTCAATTCGGTTTCATCCGGAATACCGTGTACCACAGCGTCATTCACAGAGATGCAAAGTGTTGCAGGGAAACCGCCATACCCTTTAAAACCGGGAACTGCACCGTTATCCCTGATAAACTCTTCAGCAATCCTGTCCAGCGTTATGGTTTTTACACCGGGCCGGATATGTTTGGCCACTTCGGCTAATGTTTTTCCAACAAGTAAAGAACTGTGTCTTTGTATTTCAATTTCTTCGTCTGTTTTAATCTTTATCATCCAAAGAAAATTTATATTCCACCATAAGCTGATGGACTTCCTTTTATCCTTCCGGATTTTGTCAAACCATCATAATGACGCATCAACAAATAACTTTCAATTTGTTGTAACGTATCCAAAACAACTTCCACCAAAATCAAAAGGGAAGTACCGCCATAAAAAGCAGCAAAACCACTATTTACACCAATAAGACGTGCAAACAAAGGTAAAATAGCTATCAAACCCAGAAAGATGGAACCCGGAAGGGTAATCCTTGATAAAATATTATCAAGATATTCAGCTGTCTTTCGCCCGGGTTTTACACCGGGGATAAAGCCGCCGTTTTTCTTCAAATCCTCTGCCATTTGATTGGGATTAATCGTAATAGCAGTATAGAAATAGGTAAACAGTATAATCATAACAAAGAAAGTCAGGTTATACCATAAACCGTTAAAATCGGTAAAGGCCGCAGCAAAACCACTAAGGGTATTACTTTTGGCAAAACCAACGAGAGTAAGCGGCAGGAACATAATGGCTTGTGCAAAAATAATGGGCATAACGCCGGCAGCATTTACTTTTAAAGGCAAATACTGGCGAACGCCGCCATATTGTTTGTTTCCGACAATTCGCTTTGCATATTGTACCGGCACTTTACGCGTACCCTGAACCAAAACAATGGTAAACAGGATAACCAACACCAGCATAACCAATTCGAGCAAAAAGTAAACCATTCCGCCGTTTGTTTGCACAATACGGGAAACAAATTCCTGGGCCAAAGCCGAGGGCAGCCGTGCAATGATACCGATCATAATGATGAGGGAAATACCGTTTCCTACACCTTTATCGGTAATTTTTTCACCGAGCCACATAACAAACAGTGTGCCCGAAATAAGGATGATCGTAGAAGAAACCCAGAAATAAGCCGGGGGATGAGTAACCGCAGGATTAAAAGGCGTAATGGCCTGGGCCGGCACCTGAGAAACCAGATTAGCAATATAAGCGGGAGCCTGAAAAGCAACGATAGCTACTGTTAAATAACGGGTGATTTGGTTAATTTTCCGTGTTCCGCTTTCTCCCTCACGTTGCAAACGCTGAAAGTAAGGAATAGCCATACCCAGTAATTGAATAACAATGGATGCGGAAATGTAGGGCATAATACCCAAAGCAAAAATAGAAGCATGGGAAAAAGCACCACCCGAAAACATGTTCAGCAGCCCCATGAGCCCTGAGCTTCCCTGGTTTTGCAAGTTAGTAAGCATATTGGGATCAACTCCCGGAAGTACCACATACGAACCAAGGCGGTAGATCAGGATAATGCCCAACGTATAAAGAATACGCTTACGGAGTTCCTCAATTTTATAAATATTCCTTATGGTCTCTATAAATTTTTTCATCCCGTTAAATTATATTGGCTTGACCTCCTTGTGCTTCAATGGCTTCTTTTGCGGATTTTGTGAAAGCATGTGCTGAAACTTCCAGTTTGGCTTTCAGTTCACCCCGGCCCAAAATCTTAATTAAATCGTTTTTTGACACAAGACCGTTTTCAATCAACACATTCTGATCGACGACCTTGATCTTTTTATCTTCGGCAAGTTTTTGTAATGTATCAAGATTAACACCCTGATATTCTTTACGATTGATATTTTTAAAACCAAATTTCGGAACACGTCTGAACAATGGCATTTGGCCACCTTCAAAACCGCTTTTCCTTTTAAAGCCGGATCTGGATTGAGCTCCTTTGTGTCCTCTGGTGGAAGTACCACCACGTCCGGATCCCTGGCCTCTGCCAATTCTTTTTTTGTTCTTTACGGAACCTTTAGCCGGTTTAAGATTACTTAAATCCATCTTTTTTCCTTTATTTTAAATTTCTTCAACCTTCAATAAATGTTTCACCTTCTCGATCATTCCCAAAATCTGAGGGGTAGCTTCCACCTCTTTGGAATGGTTCAGTTTTCTCAGCCCGAGGGCTTCCAGTGTTCTTTTCTGACGTGCAGGCCTGTTAATGGCGCTTCTCACGTAGGTAATTTTCAGTTTAGCCATATCTTTTTACCTCCTATCCGTTAAAAACAGTATCCAATTCAACACCGCGAACCTGTGCCACCGTAATAGGGTCACGCAGTTTTGTCAAAGCATCAATGGTTGCTTTCACCACTGAGTGCGGGTTAGAAGAACCTTTTGATTTGGCCAGCACATTTTTAACCCCAACGCTTTCGAGTACAGCACGCATGGCACCACCGGCAATAACACCGGTACCGGGAGCAGCAGGCTGAATATAAACATTAGCACCACTGTATTTGCCAATCTGTTCGTGAGGGATAGTACCCTTAAGAACAGGGACTTTCACCAAATGTTTTTTGGCATCATCAATGCCTTTGGCAATAGCTGCGGTAACTTCTTTGGCTTTGCCAAGCCCATAACCTACAACACCGTTTTCATTGCCAACAACAACAATGGCTGAAAAGCTGAAAGTCCTGCCACCTTTTGTTACTTTGGTTACTCTTTGGATACTAACCAGCCTGTCTTTAAACTCGATATCGCTGGATTTAATCTTTTTTACGTTTGCGTTTGACATAATTTCTTAAAATTTAAGTCCTCCTTCTCTGGCAGCATCAGCAAGTGATTTCACCCTGCCGTGGTACAGGTATCCGTTTCTGTCAAAAACAACATGTTCGATACCGGCAGCAAGGGCACGCTCAGCCGCAAGTTTACCTACTTTATTAGCTTGTTCTGTTTTGGTCATTTTTTGTCCTTCCAGACTTTTGTCAGTGGAAGAGGCAGAAACCAGTGTTTTCTGGGCCAGATCATCAATCAACTGAACATAAATCTGTTTATTGCTTCTGAAGACACTCATGCGGGGACGTTCAGAAGTACCTTTGACAGTTTTTCTGATCCGCATCTTGATCCTGTTTCTACGAAATGCTTTTTTATTCTTGGTAGCCATCTCTTTAATGGTTTTTTCAGTTTATGAATGCGTATGCTATTATTTTTTCTCAGCTGATTTACCAGCTTTTCTACGAAGCTCTTCACCCTGGAATTTAACTCCTTTCCCTTTATACGGTTCAGGTTTACGCAACGAACGGATTTTAGCCGCTACCTGGCCCAGCAACTGTTTGTCTGCCGAAGTCATCTTAATCAGCGGGTTTTTCCCCCTTTCGGTTACTGTTTCAATTTTAATTTCATCAGGAATCTCCATAAAGATATTGTGAGAATATCCCAATGAAAGTTCAAGCATTTGACCTTTTGCCTCGGCTTTAAAACCCACTCCCACCAATTCCTGAACAGTAGTAAACCCTTGGCTTACACCCGTTACCATGTTGTTCAGCAGAGAACGGTAAAGGCCATGTTTTGATTTATGGTCTTTGCTTTCAGTAGCCCTGGAAAGGGTTACTTGGCCATCTTCCACTTTCACAGTAATAGCAGGGTCAACGGCCTGGGTCAGCTGGCCCAGTTTCCCCTTCACGGTAACCACATTGTTATCGCTGACTTTTACTTCAACTCCCTGTGGGATAGTTATCGGTAATCTTCCTATTCTTGACATTGCTTATTCTATTGTATTAACTAACGTAACAAATTACTTCGCCTCCCACATTCAGTTTACGGGCTTCTTTGTCGGTAATGACGCCGGCTGAAGTAGACATGATGGCAATACCGAGACCGTTCATCACACGGGGAAGGTCTTTGGCGCCCACATATTTTCTCAAACCGGGGGTAGAAGCACGCTGAATGGTGTTAATGGCCGGCATTTTAGATACGGGATGATATTTCAAGGCAATCTTAATCGTCTCGAACTTCCCTGAATCATCAAATTTATAGTTTAAGATGTACCCTTTTTCGAAAAGGATTTTTGTAATATTTTTCTTCAGGTTGGAAGCGGGGATTTCCACCATACGGTGTCCGGCTGCTACGGCATTCCTGATTCTTGTCAAATAGTCTGCTATTGGATCAGTATTCATCTTCAATTTTTTTTATCTACCAACTGGCTTTTTTTATTCCGGGGATAAGGCCTTTGAGGGCCATTTCCCTGAACTCAATACGTGAAATTCCAAACTGTCTCATATAACCTTTAGGCCTTCCCGAAAGCTGACAACGGTTATGTAAACGAACAGGAGAAGAATTTTTAGGCAACTTTTGCAAACCTTCAAAATCTCCTGCAGCTTTCAGGGCAGCCCGCTTTGCAGCGTATTTTTCAACCATTTTTTGTCTTTTACGCTCACGCGCTTTCATCGACTCTTTTGCCATGTCTGCTTATTTTTTTTGATTTTTAAATGGTAATCCAAATTCTTTCAACAATGCAAAAGCCTCTTCATCTGTTTTGGCACTGGTCACAATAGTGATATCCATCCCATTGATACGCATAACATTGTCAATATTTATTTCAGGAAAGATGATCTGTTCAGGAACTCCAAACGTGTAATTTCCATGACCATCAAATCCTTTATCGTTGATTCCTTTAAAGTCGCGAACACGTGGTAAAGCCACGGATACAAGTTTATCGAGGAATTCGTACATTTTATCTCCCCTGAGGGTAACACGCACACCAATGGGATTTCCTTTTCTCAGTTTAAAATTGGAGACATCCCGTTTGGAAATGGTAGGAACTGCCCTCTGGCCTGTGATAGCAGTCATTTCATTCACTCCTGCATCAATCAGTTTTTTATCGGCCAGGGCGGCGCCAATTCCTTGGTTAATAGCTATTTTTTTCAGTTTGGGAACCTGCATAATGGTTTTGTAACCAAACTTTTTGGTCAATGCAGGAATAATTTCCACAAAGTATTGTTTTCTTAATCTAGGTTGATATTCCATTATTTAATTACCTCCCCTGACTTTTTTGAATAACGAACTGATTTTCCGGTTTTTTCATCCATCATACGGCCAATGCGGGTTGGTGTCCCGGAAGCATCGATCACTTTCAGATTAGAAAGGTGAATGGAAGCTTCTTTTTTAATAATTCCACCGTTGGGATAATTTGCATTGGGTTTAGTGTGTTTGGCAATCATGTTCACACCTTCGACGATGGCCCTTCTTTTACTGGCAATAACTTCCAGTACTTTGCCAGAGCGTCCTTTGTCGTTTCCGGCAATGACCATCACATTATCACCTTTTTTTATATGTAACTTTGCCATATCTGATATCTTTCTATGTTAAAGCACCTCTGGTGCAAGTGACACAATTTTCATGTATTGTTTTTCACGCAATTCCCTGGCAACGGGCCCGAAAATACGGGTACCCATCATTTCGCCGGTAGAATTGAGCAGGACACAGGCATTATCATCGAAACGGATGTAAGAACCATCGTTTCTTCTGATCTCCTTTTTTGTCCTGACCATAACAGCTTTGGCAACAGTACCTTTTTTGATATTTCCGGAAGGGATAGCATTTTTAACAGTAACGATGACCTGATCGCCCACCGTGGCATATCTCTTTTTTGTACCGCCCAAAACCCTGATGACCAGTACCTCTTTGGCTCCGCTGTTGTCAGCAACCGTAAGTCTTGATTCTTGTTGTACCATGGTTATTTAGCTCTTTCTATAATTTCTACTAATCTCCAATTCTTATTTTTGCTCAGAGGACGCGTTTCCATAATGCGCACGGTATCACCGATGTTGCATTCGTTGTTCTCATCGTGGGCAATAAATTTGTTGGTCTTTTTAACGAACTTACCGTATACGGGATGTTTGAAACGGCGTTCAATTTTCACAACAATCGATTTATCCATTTTATTGCTAACGACAAGACCAATTCTTTCTTTTCTAAGATTTCTCTTTTCCATTGTGATACTTACTTATTGTTTTTTTCCTCTAATTCTCTTTTTCTTAACTCGGTCAACATACGGGCGATCGTTTTTTTGCTTTCAACGATAACCTGTGGGTTTTCCAACGGAGAAACAGCATGATTCAATTTCAGCTTGGTCAGGTGTTTCTTTTCTTCCACCAGCCTGTCGCGGAGGTCTGCCGTGCTCATTTCTTTTACAACTTCCTGTTTCATAACTCTTCTTAATTTTTGACGTAATCACGTCTGACAATAAATTTTGTTTTGACAGGTAACTTCTGGGCAGCAAGGCGCATGGCTTCTTTAGCGATGTCCAAAGGGACTCCATCGGCTTCGAACAGAATCCTGCCGGGGGTAATCCGTGCCACGAAATATTCGGGAGCACCTTTTCCTTTACCCATACGAACCTCAGCAGGTTTTTTTGTAACAGGTTTATCAGGAAATATCCGAATCCAAATCTGTCCCTGACGTTTCATATAACGGGTAACAGCCTGACGGGCGGCTTCAATCTGACGACCGGTAATCCAGGCCTGTTCCAGCGTTTTAATGCCGTAGGAACCAAAAGCCAGCTCGGTACCACGTTGGGCATTGCCTTTCATGCGGCCCTTTTGCTGTTTTCTATATTTAGTTTTCTTCGGTTGTAACATTTCTTTGTTTCCTTTAAAATATTATCAATGACATTATCTTCTTCTTCTGGGCCTTCCACCACCACGTATAGGACCTCTTTGACGA
The DNA here is from genome assembly GCA_027018745.1 of Bacteroidales bacterium. Classification (GTDB taxonomy): domain Bacteria; phylum Bacteroidota; class Bacteroidia; order Bacteroidales; family F082; genus Sulfidibacterium. The sequence goes on from JALUYM010000001.1 coordinate 10,860, forward strand.
CCGGTATTTTTTTCTTCAACGGAAACCAGATCGGGACGTCCGTAAATCTCGCCTTTGAAGATCCAGACTTTTATGCCAATACGGCCATAAGTAGTGTGGGCCTCAACGAGTGCATAATCAATGTCGGCACGCAAAGTATGCAAAGGAATCCGTCCCTCTTTGTACATTTCGCTCCGGGCCATTTCGGCACCGCCCACACGCCCCGAAATGATTACTTTAATACCACCGGCACCCAGGCGCATACTGGAGGCAATGGCTGTTTTGATAGCACGGCGGAAAGAAACCCTGCCTTCGATCTGACGGGCAATGTTATTGGCTACCAGTCGGGCATCCAGCTCCGGACGTCTGATCTCTGAAATATTGATCTGAACCTCTTTCTGGGTTAGTTTTTTCAGTTCTTCTTTCAATTTATCCACTTCGGCACCACCTTTTCCAATGATGATACCCGGACGTGCAGTAAAGATGGTAACGGTAACCATCTTTAAAGTACGCTGAATCATTATCTTGGAAATGCCTGCTTTAGCTAACCGGGCATTCAGATACTTACGGATTTCATTGTCTTCAACGAGTTTTTCAGAGAAATTTTTTCCTCCATACCAGTATGAGTCCCATCCTTTGATGATTCCTAACCTGAGGCCTATTGGATTAGTTTTTTGTCCCATTTAATCTATGTTGTTAAAGATGTTAATTATTCGTTATTAGTTGTTTCGGCTGCCGTTTCTTCCGTTGCTTTCATTTCTTCCACCCGGTTTCCCAAAACAAGTGTAATATGGTTAGACCGCTTCCGGATACGATGTGCCCGGCCCTGCGGAGCAGGTTGAATCCGTTTCAGCATCCGGCCTCCATCAACCATTATTTGTTTAATATACAACTGGTTGTCTTCGATACGTGCCCCTTCGTTTTTCACTTCCCAGTTGGCAATAGCCGAACGAAGCAGCTTATAAACATGTCCTGCAGATTCTTTTTGCAAATGTTCAAGCACATGCAAAGCTTTTTCTGCATCCATACCTCTCACAAGGTCGGCTACAAGACGCATCTTGCGGGGCGAAGTGGGCACGTTACGCAGACGTGCGATATATTGAGTTTTACGCTCTTCTTTACGCTTTTCGGCACTGTTATGTTTTCTAGATCCCATTTTTATTGTGCTTTATTTTCTACCTTTATCTTTTTTACCGGCATGACCACGGAATATCCGCGTCGGAGCAAATTCTCCCAGTTTATGTCCAACCATATTTTCTGTAATATAAACGGGGATAAACTTGTTTCCGTTATGTACAGCAATAGTCTGGCCAACAAAATCAGGAGAGATCATGGAGGCACGTGACCAGGTTTTAATCACGGTTTTTTTACCGGATTCCACATTGGCCAAAACCCTTTTCTCCAGTTTATAATGTATGTACGGTCCTTTTTTTAATGAACGGCTCATATTCGTATCTTTTTAATTCAGCTCAGATTACTTTCTTTTTTCAATGATATATTTGCTTGAAGCTTTTTTCTTGGCACGCGTTTTATAACCTTTTGCCGGCAAACCTTTTCTTGAACGCGGATGTCCGCCCGAGGCGCGGCCTTCACCACCGCCCATGGGGTGATCGACCGGGTTCATGGCCACACCGCGTACGCGGGGACGGCGGCCCAGCCAACGACTGCGACCAGCTTTTCCCGATTTTTCAAGCTGATGGTCACCATTGGAAACCATACCAACGGTAGCCCGACAGGTTTGCAGGACCATGCGTGTTTCGCCAGAGGGCATTTTAATAATAGCAAACTTGCCATCGCGCGACATAAGTTGTGCATATGAACCGGCACTACGGGCCATTTTTCCACCCTGACCGGGACGCAATTCGATATTATGTATGACGGTCCCGAAAGGAACTTCACTCAGGTACATGGTATTGCCCACATCCGGCGAAACGCCTTTTCCGGAAATAACTTTCTGTCCCACTTTCAATCCTTGCGGGGCAATGATATACCGTTTTTCGCCATCGGCATAATGTACCAGGGCAATGCGCGCGGTGCGGTTCGGATCATATTCAATGGTCTTCACCGTTCCAGGTACACCTTCTTTATCGCGTTTGAAATCGATAATCCTGTATCTTTTTTTATGCCCTCCGCCAATGTTACGAACGGTCATTTTTCCTTCGTTGTTACGTCCACCGGAACTTTTTTTCTTGGCCAACAAACTTTTTTCGGGTTTATTGGTTGTGATATCATCAAAAGCGCTGATAATTTTAAAGCGCTGACCTGGTGTTGTCGGTTTATATTTCTTTAGAGCCATGTCTGTAGTCTAGATGTTGCTAAAAAAATCAATTGTATCTCCTTCGGCAAGTGTTACAATGGCTTTTTTATAAGCTTTTGTCCTGCCTGAAATCACTCCGGTCTTGGTAAACCTTGATTTATTCTTACCGGAATAGTTCATGGTATTAACAGAAAGCACTTCCACATTGTACAAGTCTTCAATTTCACTTTTAATTTGTATTTTGTTGGCGCGTTTGTCAACAAGAAAGCCAAATTGATTTAACTTTTCGCCTTTGGCGGTCATTTTTTCTGTTATTACCGGTTTAAATATTACACCCATTGTCTTCGGATTTATACTTATTAAAACAATTCTTCTGTTACCTTCACCGCACTTTCCGTAAAAATGAGCTTACCGCCATTGAGCACATCATAAGTATTCAGTGAGGAGGCGCGCATCACTTTTGCTTTGGGAAGGTTGCGGACAGCAAGGTACAGATTCTCATCTGCATCGCTGACAATCAGTAAAGTCTTTTTATCGTCCAGTTTAAGATTATTAAGAATGTTCAAATATTCTTTGGTTTTGGGAGCTTCCATTTTAAAGTCCTCTACCACAACAATCTCGTTGTCTTTGGCTTTGTATGTAAGGGCCGATTTTCTGGCCAGCCTTTTTACCTTTTTATTCAGTTTTGAATAATAATCGCGGGGATGTGGACCGAAAACACGGCCACCACCTCGGAAAACAGGGTTTTTGATATCGCCGGCACGAGCAGTACCGGTCCCCTTTTGTCTTTTGATTTTCCGGGTACTTCCACTCACATCACTCCGTTCTCTGGAATCGTGGGTACCCTGACGCCGGTTGGCCATGATCTGTTTTACATCGAGGTAAATAGCATGATCATTGGGCTCGATTCCAAAGACAGATTCTGACAATACCACTTTGCGTCCGGTATCTTCTCCGTTAATCTTTACAACTGCTAATTCCATCTTTCTATGATTACGTATGAATTATTAGGTCCGGGAACGGCACCTTTAACTACTAATAAATTTTTCTCAGGAACAATTTTCATAACCCGCAGGTTAATCATTTTTACCCGTTTGCCACCCGTACGGCCTGCCATGCGCATACCTTTAAAAACACGAGAAGGATAAGAAGATGCGCCCAACGAACCGGGAGCCCTCAAGCGGTTGTGCTGACCATGTGTGGCATCATTTACGCCACGAAAATTGTAACGTTTTACAACTCCCTGAAAACCTTTTCCTTTGGTAGTACCTACTACGTCAACAAATTCACCTTCGCTAAAAACTTCCACGGTAACCGTTTCTCCCAACTTTTTCTTTTCCTGGAAACGGGTAAATTCGGCGACTACTTTTTTAGGTGTTGTTTTAGCAGCGGCAAAATGACCTTTCATAGCTTTGGTAGTATGCTTTTCTTTTTTTTCTCCATAAGCCAGTTGAATAGCCGAATACCCGTCTTTTTCAATGGTCCGCACTTGGGACACAATACACGGTCCGGCTTCAATAACGGTACAGGGAATGTTTTTCCCTTTTTCGTCATAGATACTGGTCATACCTATTTTTTTTCCAATTATTCCTGACATCGCTTTTTTTCTTTAAGCCTTAAACGTTTATCAAACTTTAATTTCTACTTCAACACCACTGGGAAGCTCCAGTTTCATCAGGGCATCAATGGTTTTTGAAGAAGAATTATACACATCCATCAACCTCTTGTAGGTATCCAGTTGAAACTGTTCGCGTGATTTTTTGTTCACAAAAGTCGAACGGTTTACCGTGTATATTTTCTTGTGTGTCGGTAATGGAATGGGGCCACTCACCACGGCACCAGTCGATTTTACCGTTTTGACGATCTTTTCTGCTGATTTGTCAACCAGGTTGTGATCGTAAGACTTTAGTTTTATTCTGATTCTTTGGTTCACTTTATATAGTTTTAACTAACAACAATACCTTTGATTTTATTAATAACTTCATCGGCAATGGTACCCGGTGTTTCTGCATAACTGTGAAATTCCATGGTAGAAGAAGCACGACCTGAAGTAAGGGTCCGTAATGAGGTTACATAACCAAACATTTCGGATAACGGCACCTTGGCCTTGATAACCTGGAAACCTTGTTTGGTGGTAATGTCTTCCAAAATGGCACGTCGTTTATTTAAATCACCTGTCACATCGCCAACATATTCATCCGGGGTAACCACTTCGAGTTTCATAATAGGTTCGAGCAGTACAGACCTGGCCTTACGGGCAGCAGATTTGAACCCGATCTTGGCAGCCATTTCAAACGAAAGCTGGTCAGAATCAACCGGATGAAAGCTACCATCGAACAAACGAACCCGCATGCTCTCAACCGGGTAGCCGGCCAAAACGCCATTTTGCATGGCCATTTCAAAACCTTTTTTCACAGAAGGGATGAACTCTTTAGGAATATTCCCGCCTTTCACTTCATCCACAAATTCTAAACCTTCTTCCCCGCCTTCGGCAGGCCCCAGTTCAAACTGAATATCAGCATATTTACCGCGGCCCCCGGTCTGTTTTTTATAAACTTCGCGATGGGTTACGGAAGTAGTAAGTGCCTCTTTATAAGCAACCTGAGGATTACCCACCTGGCAATCTACTTTGAACTCCCTTTTCAAACGATCGATAAGAATATCCAAATGCAATTCGCCCATACCCGAAATAATGGTCTGGCCTGAGTTTTCATCCGAATGTACTTTAAATGTCGGGTCTTCTTCAGCCAGCTTGGCCAAAGCAGCACTCATTTTATCCATATCGCCCTGTGTTTTAGGCTCAATGGCAACGCTGATCACGGGATCGGGGAAAGATATTGATTCCAGTATGATGGGATGTTTTTCATCGGTTAACGTATCACCTGTATGAATGGTTTTAAAACCCACAGCAGCACCGATATCACCGGCTTCAATTTTATCAAGCGGATTTTGCTTGTTGGCATGCATCTGCATGATACGGCTAATACGTTCTTTTTTCCCGGTAGACACATTTAATATATAAGAACCGGATTTCAACGTTCCCGAATAAACACGAAAGAAGCAAAGCCGGCCCATATAAGGATCGGTGGCTATTTTAAATGCCAAAGCAGCAAAATGATCGTTGGGATCAGGCCTTCGGTATTCTTCTTTTTCTGTTTTCGGATTAATCCCTTTTATGGCATCGATATCCAATGGACTGGGAAGAAACTGAATCACGGCATTTAGCAGCATCTGGATACCTTTATTCTTAAAGGCAGAACCGCACATCACCGGGGTTATACGCATTTCTAAGGTGGCTTTTCTAATGACGTCGATCATATCCTGTTCGGTGATCGAATCGGGATCATCCATGAATTTCTCCAACATCTCGTCGCTTTCTTCGGCAACGCCTTCTATCAGCTTCATACGGTATTCGTAAGCCGTATCTTTCAATTCTTCCGGAATGGGAATCTCAATGATTTTAACGCCCTTGGTAGAATCATCCCATACGAAAGCTTTGTTCTTCACCAAGTCAACCACGCCCTGAAAATCTTCTTCAGCGCCTATGGGAATCTGTATCGGAACAGGGTTAGCCCCCAACCGCTCTTTGATCTGATCGATCACACCAAAAAAGTCGGCACCGGCACGGTCCATTTTATTAATAAAACTTATACGGGGCACATTGTATTTGTTGGCCTGTCTCCAGACAGTCTCCGACTGTGGTTCCACACCGCCAACAGCACAGAATAAACCGACAGCACCATCCAAAACACGCAGCGAACGTTCCACCTCAACGGTAAAATCAACATGTCCGGGGGTATCAATAATATTGATTTTATGTTTTTTTCCGTCCAGTTCCCAAAAAACCGTGGTAGCAGCCGAAGTAATGGTGATACCGCGTTCCTGTTCCTGAACCATCCAGTCCATGGTAGCAGCACCTTCGTGAACCTCCCCGATCTTGTAATTCTTTCCCGTATAGAAAAGAATACGCTCGGTAACAGTGGTCTTACCAGCGTCAATATGCGCCATAATCCCAATGTTTCGGGTAAACTGTAATCTGTTATTTTCGGGTGTTGCCATTTTATTTTCTCGTAATCAGGGTCAAAATCAGAATCTAAAGTGAGAGAATGCTTTGTTTGCTTCTGCCATACGGTGAGTATCTTCTTTCTTCTTAAAGGCAGCGCCTTCTTCTTTGTAAGCAGCCAGGATTTCTCCGGCCAGTTTCTGTCCCATGGTTTTTTCGTGACGTTTACGGGCAAAGCCAATCAGGTTTTTCATTCCGATGGACTGTTTACGTCCGGGACGGATTTCTGAAGGTATCTGAAAAGTGGCGCCACCAATACGGCGACTTCTTACCTCAACAGAAGGAGTAACATTGGCCAGAGCTTTTTTCCACACATCCAGGGCATTTTCTTCCTCTCCTATTCTGGAAGCCACAATGTCCATGGCCTCATAAAATATTTTAAAAGCAATGCTTTTCTTGCCCCGCAACATGATATTGTTGACAAACTTGGTCACCAATACATCGTTAAAACGCGGGTCGGGCAGAATAATTCGTTTTTTCGGTTTTGCTTTTCTCATTATATCTTGCGCTTAAATACTTTTCAAACTTCGGTTATTTTTTCTTGGGACGTTTTGTTCCATATTTTGAACGACGTTGGGTACGGCCTTCCACACCGGATGTATCCAAAGCACCGCGGATAATATGGTAACGCACACCAGGAAGGTCTTTTACACGACCACCGCGGATCATAACGATGGAGTGTTCCTGCAGGTTATGGCCTTCACCGGGAATATAAGCATTCACCTCTTTTCCGTTGGTCAAACGGACCCTGGCCACTTTACGCATGGCCGAATTAGGTTTTTTAGGAGTAGTAGTGTAAACCCTGACACAAACACCCCGGCGTTGCGGACATGAATCCAAAGCAGGCGATTTGCTCTTGCCAACCAATTTGGTGCGGCCTTTTCTTACTAACTGTTGTATTGTAGGCATATCAAACTTTATTAATTCTTTTTATCCTCTTTTTTTGGAGGCGCAAAAGTATAAAATATTTTAATCAAAAAATACTTTTTACTCATTTAAAGTCGCAGGAATATTGAAAAGGCAGGTTGTTTAAAACAACAACGATAAAAAATTGACTTTTCATCGTCGCCGAACCTATAACGTCTTACCTTATCAGGTTCCTTTAACTTCGTATGTTTCAGTAGCTTTTACTGTTTTAGCCGCTAAAACGGGGTGCAAAGGTAAAAAGAATTTTTGAATGGGCAAGAAAACAGTTAAAAAATCCGAAATATTTTGTTTTTGAGCGGGGCTTCCCGCAAGGCCGCCACGGGCTGTCCGCTTTAGTCCCGGTGTTGTAAACGGTGTTCCGCCACGGCATTTTACGTGCTTCCTCCGGTCGCAGCAAACTGCCTGCTTCACATCCGCTTCCACCACCGGGTGCTGCCGCTGCCATCCCTGCCGCAGATTACATGGCCCGAATGGACACTTGAACCATAGGTAATAAATTCAATTGCAGGCCCTGGTTCAAGCGCGAACGCATGAACCGGTTACGCCGCCGTTTTATAACATCAACTCATTTTACATATACCGCCGGAACATGCAGCGATTTTACCAATGAGTCAAACTGCTGTAACTGCTTTTGCAACAAAGGATGCAACCTGTCCAATTGTGCATCCACCTTTTTCGACAATTCGGTAAACACCTCATATTCCTGTTTGGTGGGCAAATTGTAAGACGAGCCAACAGCAGCTGCCAGCGATGCCAGCTTGTTGTTCAGTTTCACCGGATAGTTGAGCGGGTCTTCCGAAGCATGCGATTTCGATTGTATCAGATTATCCTCAATAGTGGTCAGTTTTTTCAGCAAAGGCCGTGCAAAGGATCTTAAAGTATCCAGTTTATCATAACCTTTCAACCGGGACAAATAGCCGTTTATCTCTCCTTTTACCTGACGAATCTTTAAAATAGCTTTGTCGGTTTCATCCAGCTTTTTATGAATTTTCATGAGAAAATCGAACTGCTTTTCAAGGTCTTCCTGCGAAACTTTATAACGCGGGTCCAACACTACCTTAAACGTCCTGGAAACAGTTTTGCCACCGACCGAAAGGGAAGCAACATAAGTACCGGGCACAATCTTCGGCCCGGCCATACTTCCGCCCCATATAACCGCTCCGGGAACCCTTGTAGCACCGGGATAACGCAAATTCCACACATAACGGTTCAGCCCTTTTTTGGCCGGCATCACACCCGGAATGGTTTTCGTTGTATCGGGATAAAATTTTGTTGAAACATGCACCGGCTTGCCATTGCTATAGGTTTTGCTGGAGAAAGTTGCAATGGTATCACCCTTTTGTGTCAGCAAACGCAATTTGACCACTTCTCCTTTTTTGGGGGCATTTTTCAAATAATAATAAAGTACCAGTCCGTTATACGGGTTCTCCCCAATGGTCATGCCAGGATAGTGAAAACCACCATAACCTTTTGTCAAATAAGTCTTTTCAGGCTGAAAAAGGAAAACACTGTCCTGAAGGATTTTCGAAGAAACCTGTCGCAGGACCTCTATGTTGTCCATGATCCAAAAAGCACGGCCGTGCGTGGCCAGCACCAGGTCATTGGCATTTTTCTGAATAGCAATGTCCCGCACCGGCACATGCGGCAGGTTCTGCTGTAAAGGTTGCCATAGTTTCCCATTGTTGAAGGAGACATAAACACCTGTTAAGTTACCGGCAAATAGCAGATTACGGTCCACAGGATCCTGCCGGATAACAAATACGGAACCATTGGCCGGCATTCCCGTCGAAATCTTTTCCCAATGTTTTCCATAGTCTGTGGTTTTATACATATAAGGTGTATCATCATCCAACCGGTAACGGCGTGCAGCCACATATGCCGTCCCTGCATCAAAATGCGAAGGCTCTATGGAACTAATGGTTGTCCATTTGGGCAAACCTTTGGGGGTCACATTTTGCCATGTCTTGCCATTGTCTGTACTCACATGGATCAGGCCATCATCAGAACCTGCCCAAAGCACACCGGCTTTTACAGGCGATTCGGCCAAAGCAAAAACAGTATTGTAATATTCCACAGCCGTATTATCTTTGGTAATAGGACCACCAGAAGGCAGTTGTTTGGATTTGTCATTGCGGGTCAGGTCGGGACTGATCCTTGTCCAGCTCATCCCGCCGTTGGTACTTCTGTAAACATATTGCGACGCCACATAAAGTGCATAAGGTTTGTGATGCGACTGCATAATGGGATAAGTCCACTGAAAACGGTCGCGCAAGCTGTCGGCGCCGTAACCCATGGGATTGTCGGGCCATACATCAATGCGCTGACGTTGCCCTGTTTTGCGGTTATATTTTACCAAAACGCCATCGTAACTGCCACCGTATGTAATATTTGGGTTTTGTATGTCCGGAATGATATAGCCGCTTTCACCTCCGGCTGAAGGCCACCAGTCTTTATCGGTGATACCGAAACCGGAAGTACGGCTCATGATTTCTATGGGAGAATTATCCTGTTGTGCACCATAAATATGGTAAGGAAACCTGTTATCAACAGAAACATGATAAATTTGGGCAGTAGGCTGGTTGTTTTCCGATGACCAGGATTTTCCACCATCATAGGTAACGGATGCTCCTCCATCATTGCCCCCAATCATAATATCGGGATTTAAAGGGTTTATCCATAACACATGGTTGTCAGGATGGGGCGTTCGGATGAGATGAAAATGATCGCCCCCATCATCAGAACGGTAAATGCCGGAAACCTGTGGTGCATAAACGATATTTTGGTTTTTCGGGTCGGCATAAACTCTTCCGAAATACCAGGCACGCTGGGTCAACTCTGATTGATGAAAACGTCGCGACCAGGTTTTTCCCCCATCATCCGAGCGGAAAATACCACCGTTTTTGGCTTCAATAAAAGCATAAATCCTGTTTGGGTTGGCACCGGAAACAGAAACACTGATTTTACCCAAAATTCCTTTGGGCAAACCGGGATTTTTAGAGATATTCTTCCATGTATTACCGCCATCGGTAGATTTATACAAACCGCTGCCCGGACCACCGCTGGAAAGCAACCACGGTTTCCGGAAAGCCTGCCACATGCCGGCAAAAAGAATCCGGGGGTTGTGCGGGTCCATGGCAATGGAAGAAGCGCCGGTTTTCTCATTTACATACAACACTTTTCTCCAGGTTTTACCCCCATCGGTGGATTTGTAAATACCACGCTGGGGATTATTGGCAAACACATGCCCCAAAGCAGCCACAAAAACGACCTGCGGATTATCAGGATCCACCACGATCTGGCTAATGACATGGGTATTTTTCAGTCCGGAATATACCCATGTCTTCCCGCCGTCAGTAGACTTGTAAATGCCATCGCCGGTGGCCATATCACCACGGATAAACGGCTCTCCCATGCCGGCATAAATCACGTTTGGATCGGATGGTGCCACGGCAAGGGCCCCCACAGCAGCCGTTTTAAAATATTTATCAGAAACATTCAGCCAGGTAATCCCGCCGTCGGTAGTTTTCCAAACACCCCCGGCAGCTCCGCCAAAATAAAAAGTATGCGGTTGTTTTGCATTCCCGGCAACGGCCACGGAACGCCCGCCACGGAAAGGTCCTATACTCCTGTACTTCAACGCACTGAGCATATCAGCTGGCAATGGGTTTGCTTTCAGTTCTTTGTTGGCCCGGTTTCTTCTTTTGGCATACACCCGTCCGGGCAGAGCCAAAGAAAAAACAAAAATCAGGATAAAAAACAGACCAGCCATGTAGCCGGTTTTCCTTTCTGTAAAAACAAACAATAATTTCTTTTTCATGTTCAACAAGTTTTTAATTTGCGAATTCCTCTTCCATCAATTACCAATAAAATGCACCCCGGTCCCGTTTCACTTTCAAAATGTTTGTTCAGTACATTTGAAAAGTAATTGAAATAAAGGTCAAAATTAAAACTTTTCAGCCCTTTTTCAATGCAACGGCCTTTGTTTATTGAAATTTTTCAAATGAACCCCGTTTGGAAAGATAAGTTCAAACCATGATGGTAACTTTAGCGACCGATTTATTATTTTTGTCATCAGAAAACGTTTTTCATGTTAGTAAAACTGTTCATAAAAAATTACACACTGATTAACAGTGCAGAAATTGATTTTCAACCTGGTTTCACGGTAATTACCGGTGAAACGGGAACAGGAAAATCAATTTTACTGGGCGCTTTATTGCTGATATTGGGCAGCCGTGCCGACCCATCCGTTCTTATGGACAAATCGAAAAAATGTATTGTTGAAGGAACGTTTGACTTACGGAAGCCGGAATTAGCCGCTTTCTTTGCCGAGAACGACCTGGATTATGAGCCCTTAACTTTACTGCGCAGGGAAATTAATCCTGCAGGAAAGTCACGCGCTTTTATCAATGACACCCCTGTCAACCTGCATTTGCTGAAAACCCTGGGCAACCGGTTGGTAGATATCCATTCGCAGCATCAGACATTGTTGCTCAACGAAAGCGGATTTCAGATGGAACTGTTTGATGCTTTTCTGAACAAACCGGAATTACAACAGGATTACGGCAGGATATTTCAACAATTCCGGCAAAGCAGCCAAAAACTGAAAACCTTAGAACAGCAAAATGAACAATCCAAACGCGACGAAGATTATTTTCGTTTTCAATTGAATGAACTGGAATCAGCAGCTTTGGATGTCGATGAAATAAAAACACTGGAAGAAAAAAGTAAATTGCTTTCCCATTCAGTCGAAATAAAAACGGCCACCGACATGGCTGTAAACCTGCTCAAAGAAGAAGATACTGCCGTTTTAGAACTGTTGGGAAAGCTGAAAGAGACTTTCTCGCGACTTTCTGATTATCATCCATCCATAGCTGAATTTGCCGGAAGGTTACAGTCTTCTTATATCGAGCTGGAAGACCTGACATCGGAAATAGAACGGTTTGCCTCCCTCAGTGATTTTGAGCCGGCAGAGCTGCAACGGGTAGAAGAACGACTGGACACACTGTATTCTTTACAACAAAAACATCATGTTGCCGGCATTGAAGGCCTGATCAACCTGAGGGAAGAGTACCGGCATAAACTGGAAAATATTTCCAGTCTGGAAAACGAATTGTCTGAGGAAAAACAACGGTTTGAAGAATATACGCAAAAACTGGAAGAAAAAGCAACATTACTCAGCAGCGAACGAAAAAAGAAAATTCCGGAGTTTGAAAGGGAAGTGGTCTTTCTGCTTCAACAGCTGGGAATGAAAGAAGCACAGTTTCGTGTTCAGGCGGAACCCCTGCCCTCTCCCACGGTACAGGGCAAAGAACGGCTGACATTTTACTTCAATGCCAACAAAGGCGGAGAGCCCATGCCTATTGCCAAAACAGCGTCCGGCGGGGAACTTTCGAGGCTCATGCTGGCGCTGAAATCACTTGTTCATAAAGCAGGCATGCTGCCGACCATTGTTTTTGACGAAATCGATGCCGGTGTGTCCGGTGAGATTGCAGGAAAACTGGGGGCCATCCTAAAAAAAATGTCTGCAAACATACAGGTCATCTGCATCAGTCATTTACCACAAATAGCTTCCCGTGCTTCGGCACATTTCAAAGTGTTTAAAAGTACCCAAAATGACAGGACACTTTCGAAAATTATCCTGCTTGACCAGGAGCAACGCCTTGAAGAAATCGCCAAAATGCTGAGTGATGAAAAAATTACAGAAGCTTCGCGAACCGCAGCTGCCGAATTTCTGAAAACAGGCAAACTTTCATAAAAAGAACCGGAAAACCTGCAACCCAATATGCCTGTCGGACGATACAATCCGGCATTACATCCCTGTAACTTTAACAGGGAAACATTGCCGGCAGTTTATTATCTTTGCGGCAAATAAATATACTGTGGAAATTTTAGACAAGCTTGAAGCTATTAAGAACCGCTGGGAGGAGATTGCAGAACAAATGAGTGATCCGTCGGCCATGTCCGACATGAAACGTTTTGTAAAACTGAATAAGGATTACAAGGAGCTGGAACCGGTGGTCAAGGCATATAAAACATACAAAAACCTGCTGGGGAACATCGCCAATGCCAAAGAAATCCTGGAACAGGAAAAAGACCCTGAATTCAGGGAAATGGCCAAAGAAGAGCTGGAGGAATTACGTCCGAAGCTTCATGAACTGGAAGAAGAAATCAGGTTGTTGTTGATTCCGAAAGACCCGCAGGACAGCAAAAATGCCGTGATGGAAATCAGGGCGGGAACGGGCGGCGATGAAGCATCTATTTTCGCCGGAGACCTGTTTCGGATGTACCAGAAATATTGCGAAAACAGGGGCTGGAAAATAGATATTGTGGAACTTAACGAAGGTACTGCCGGAGGATTTAAAGCCATCGTTTTCAACGTGACAGGCGACGGGGCATACGGAACGCTCAAATTTGAATCGGGCGTACACCGTGTCCAGCGTGTTCCAAAAACAGAAACACAGGGCCGCATACACACCTCAGCAGCTTCGGTGGTAGTTCTTCCGGAAGCAGACGAATTTGATGTGGAACTCAACGAAAAAGATATCAGAAAAGATACATACTGTTCTTCCGGACCGGGCGGACAATCGGTAAACACCACCTATTCGGCCATCCGGCTGACACACATACCTACGGGAATCGTCGTAACCTGCCAGGATGAAAAATCACAAATCAAAAACCTGGCAAAAGCCATGAAAGTGTTGCGTACCAGGCTGTACGAACAGGAGTA
>JALUYM010000002.1 GCA_027018745.1 Bacteroidales bacterium
GTTGAAGCAATGTTGATACCCCAGAAATTCAGAAGGGCCTCGTTCATACCAATCAACCCGATAGTAGAAAAATGGTTGTCCCAATAAGAGCCGTTCCGGAGTTTAATGTTGCGGAGATAAAAACGGGAATAGGGGTACAAACCATCTTCCGTCAGTTCTTCTATCAGTTTGCGTTTGATTTCAAGGCTATCTTTGGCCAGCACCATCAGCTTTTCTATTTTCTGGTAAAGCTCTTCCTCTGTTTTTGATTCGTAAGCTATGCGGGGCAGGTTTAGCGTAACCACGCCAATGGAGCCGGTCAGTGGGTTGGCACCGAAAAGCCCGCCTCCGCGCGATTTCAGTTCTTTCGTATCGAGGCGCAGACGGCAGCACATGGAGCGTACATCATCGGGCGACATGTCGGAATTCACAAAATTGGAAAAATAGGGAATCCCATATTTGGCTGTCATTTCCCAAATGGCCCCCCGGTTTGTATTGTCCCAGTCGAAATCCTTGGTAATGTTATAGGTAGGAATGGGGAAAGAAAAAATTCGCCCGTTGGCATCGCCTTCTGTCATCACCTCGGCAAAGGCTTTGTTGAACATGTCCATTTCATGCTGGTAATCGCCGTAAACCGAATCCTGCATTTTTCCGCCAATGATCACCCCGAGATTTTTCATGTTTTCGGGAACCACAAGGTCCAGAGTTACGTTGGTAAACGGGGTTTGAAACCCCACACGGGTCGGAACGTTCATATTAAACATAAATTCCTGCAAGGCCTGTTTTACCTCTTTGTAAGAGAGGCTGTCGTATCGGATAAAAGGAGCCAGATAAGTATCAAAATTGGAAAAAGCCTGTGCCCCCGCCGCTTCGCCCTGCATGGTGTAAAAGAAGTTGACAATTTGTCCCAGCAGCGTACGGAAATGTTTGGCCGGACGGCTTTCCACTTTTCCGGGAACGCCACGGAAACCGACCATAATCAGTTCCTGTAAATCCCATCCCACGCAATATACGCTCAGGTAACCAAGATCGTGAATATGAAAACTTCCTTTTCTGTGCGCAAGGGCAATCTCTTCCGGATAAATCTTATTCAGCCAGTACTGGGCACTGATGATGGTGGAGATGTGCTGGTTCATCCCCTGCAACGAATAGGTGGAGTTGGCACTTTCCTTAATTCGCCAATCGTTGTTGTTGAGGTATTGGTCAACAATGTCAATGTTGGAGAAAAGATCCTTTACATGGCGCATGCCTTCATGCTGTTTCCGGTAAAGGATATAAGCTTTGGCCGCTTTGTAAAGTTTTTGTTCAAAAAGCTCAAATTCTACTGCATCCTGTATCTCTTCCACCGTTGGAACAACAGAATTAAGTTTTTGGACTACATTTTCAGTAATGCTTTTAGCAAGCATTCTGTCGGGTTGGTTCACGGCACGCAAGGCTTTGAAAACGGCAAAAGTAATTTTATCGGCATCGAACGGCACACGGCGGCCATCCCGTTTTTGAACGGTTTTCATCATACCATTAATTTCCATAGTTTTTAAATTTTAGTTAAACAATTAATGGTAGCACAGGTTATATACAAGAAAGGTGATCAGTCTTTCTTCGCTTTTCACCCGAAAGCTACGAAACATAAACAAAATTGATAGGTCTTCCGGCTTTTCCGGCTTTTTTATGCCTTCCCACCCCGCTTTGAG
Source organism: Bacteroidales bacterium (assembly GCA_027018745.1). Classification (GTDB taxonomy): domain Bacteria; phylum Bacteroidota; class Bacteroidia; order Bacteroidales; family F082; genus Sulfidibacterium. The sequence continues at coordinate 1,671 of JALUYM010000002.1, forward strand.
CAGGACAGTGGCGTGGTTCAAAAAGCATACTACCCTGCAGAGCAGGGTCGGAATCACGGCTGCGGGGACAGCTACTGATTTTCACAGTATTCCCTTATATTAATTCTGCCCGATAAAAGTAAATTGTATTTAAATACCGTGTAAATAAATTCTGAATTATTTATTAACGTAGAAATGAACAGATCAGTTCATCCTGAGCAGCGCGAAGAGTCTCAATATATTGAATACATGATATTTATAGATTCTTCACTGCGTTCAGAATGACAAAGTTAGTAGTTTTGTAAAGGTCTTGTTGTATTCTTTATTATCGTAACTAATTGATAAACAGTATATCCTTTTGTAAAGAATCTGACATTAACCTTTCCTTTTACAGAAAAGTTATTTAAAGTTCAGAATTTGTATGGTACCGGTTTACTGTGCCAGATTAAAACGCAGGGTCAGGCCGCCGCTTGTGGTAGAGTTGGCCAATTGTGAAGAAATGTAAGGTGCATTTTTATTCATGTTAAAATAGGCCCTGAGCTGTAAGCTTTGGCTAAGCATATAATCAGCTGAGAAATTGAGTGTGAACTGTCTGGATCCGGCTGAAACCTGGTTGGTATTTTCGTCTATTCGTCGAAGGATTGTTTTGTTATCACGAATGCCCATATCCAATTTTATGTTCAGGTCAGTATTGTACTTTCTGCTTCGGCCTCCCATAAAATTCGCTATTGAAAATTTTAGTCCCCTGACCCGGAAACTCAGGCCGACAACTATTTCTTTACTGTCTATCTCAGTAAGCTGATTATTGACAAAACTCAGTATAACATTTCTTGATTTATTATACTCCAGCCTTGCGCCCAGACTGTTTTTCATGGTTATATCAATACCAATCAACGGGTCAAACTGTTCAATAAATGATACAAAGCCCAAATCATATCTGTTAATAAAATTACTGCTGTTGGTGAAAGTTTTTCCCGGGTTATTGGGATTGTAAATAACATTTGTTTTCCACGCATTAATGTTGAGTAACGAACGGTAACCATGACTGATATTAAAACTTCTGAAAGTATTTCGAATGGCTTTTATGTTGGTCAGGCCGCTGAAGGTTACCCTCCAGTTGGGAAAGGGAAAAGCCGGAAATGGAGTTGAAATGCCTATTTTCCCCGGACTTTCTCCCGAATAGGCAGAGAGAAACGAGTAATACATCACTTGTTGTTGGTTTGAACTGTATCCCAATGGGAAAAGTCCGCCGGCAATACTGTCGTAAGCATATTGTCCTGACCAGTCCGGATTGTTATGGGCCAGCCGGTCTGCAATTTCTCTGCGGTTGGCTTTGAAACGTTCAAAGGTTGCCGAAAGATTGTTTCCGTTGTTTTTTTCAAAAGCAGTGGCGATAAACGGATAAGAAATGCTGAAATTCCCCGCTTCCTGTGGTGTATAATTGACAAAATCATGCATGGCGGGGTTATACCGGAAGTATGAGGTGTAATTTTTTGAGAAAACCCGGTCGCCGTCTAAATCGATCCTGATAAAGTTAAGTATGTTGGTATTGATCCTGTAAGAAAGGTGTTCAGTTAACTTGGTGATATAAGCCTGATTCAAGATGGTATCATAAGTAATCCATCCGTTTCGGGCTGCCATTTGGCGGATATCTTTCTGGCTTCCCAATACGAAACCCAGTCCGGGAGCTCCGTTGCTTACATTAACTCCTGCTACATCGGGAACAGGTACGAATCCCGGAAGTTTTATCCCATCCGAACGTCTGTAAACGATGTTGGCTCTTTTTATCATCATCAGAAAGCGCAGAAAACCATTGCCAATGGTTTTGCCAACACCGGGCCCAATGTGCTTTTTCTTTGTACTGTCTTTCACCGCATGGGGTCTCATCAATGGGTTGAAGTTTATCCTTTCCCGGCGTTGTTGGTTCAGTTTTTTCAGGAAAGGGATTTTGTTATAGAGCTGGCTGAAATCTGCTCCTGCATTAAACTGTATGTTGCGTGCATTTTCCACCGTGTTTCCAAGTCTGTGCTGGATAGCAATTGGTGACGCGTTCCAGTTGTATTGTACCTGATAGTTTGCCGAACTGTTGAGCCAGTCGGTAACAGGGAATTTGGAAAGGGGTAGCCGATAAGTTATTTTTACTGACTGGTTGAAATTTTGCAGTGTTCCCATGTTTAGGATTTCATTCCATATTTCACGTTTATATTCTTCCCATTCCCTGGTATGCTTGTCGGGGTATATCTGTGGCTCACGAATATAGGCCCTGGCCCCCGCCACGTAATTCAGCGACAGCGATCTGGAAAAATCATATTTGAAAGAGTAGTCTCTGTTGTATTGCCAATTGCGTTTATAGGTTGGCCTGGTAATAATATCCCCAAAACTTTTGTCCCGATACAACCTTCTGTCAATAACCCGATCCATGCTAAAACGAAAAGAAAGGCTTTTGGGCCATAGATAAATATTGAAATCACGGATCCACCGCAGCCAGGGAGAAGAAACTTTTTTGAACGGCTGGAAACTTTTTGGCCGGGTGTTGAAATTGTAACCCAGTCCGCCCCTGTATGTTTTCAGCCTGTCCGAGGCTATGTCAATATTGTGATGGTAAATTTGTGAATAAGCAAATGAAAAGTTGAAATTTTCCGGGTCATAAATATGCAGTTTCTTCCTTGGGTTATAACCGGTGCGGATTTTCCGCATGTTCATGATATTGAAGTTGGTACGCCGGGTGTAGTCTACAACCATGTTCCTGACCGAATCGCGTTGGAATTTGTTGGCATAAGTATTTAAATCGTCTTTCAGTTTGGTATCGGGATTTAACGGATCGTATTTTGGGGTATTGATGCTTTTGCCGTAATCCACATGAACCGGGATGATCAGTCCGGTTTTTTTAGGAAACAATTTTCCGAGGTCCAGATCCGTTGCAACCGTGTAATTAACGGAATTATTTTGCGGGATGACATTGAGCTTCTGGTCAAGACTGCCGAAACCGGCTGAAGTATAGGCCCCGTTGACCATAACACGACCGAAGTTTGAAAGGTCTGCCTCGAGCCTTCCGGTGCCAGCCCAACCGGGTTTTTTATTGAAATCGGTCAACCGCAACTCATCCACCCAAACCACGGCGCTTTTGCTTTCCCCATCATCATTCAGGTCGTTACCTTTTCTTTTAGGATTTCTTACGCCGATCAAAATACCTTTTACATCGCTAAGGCTTGGGTTTCCGACGACGGTAATTTTGTCTCCTCCATCATAAGTGACAAAAGGGGTGCTCAGGCTGACCCACGAATTTGGATTTCGCATAGCAATGTTGCGTTCCTGCTTGGCTTTGATAAGTTTGTCCAGTACGATTACCATGCGGTTTTGTTCGGGCCAGATAGCATCCGGATCTGCCGAAGATGTGTACCACGGTGTTACTTTCATGGGCATTTCGTATTCGTAATAGTTCTGTGTGAAATCGGAGCCGAGACGAATGAAAATGTCCAGGTCCCCATCTTTCAGATGGTCATTCGCGTGTAGTTTTTCCTCATGGACAAACATTTTTATTTTTTTGTATTGCCGGAAATCGAAACTGGTATTTTTATACGCCCCGCGCGCATCGCCATCCTGTAAATTGGCAACGGTAAACTGTAAGGATTGTTCATTGAGCCTGACATAGTTGGTTGTTCCGAAATTGACTTCTCTTCGGATACCCGGAGGAATGACATAAGGGACCGGCGTCCGGTTGGCATTTTCTTCCAAGTTTACCGTTGATATTACAAATCTGGTTTTGTTTCCGGCATTACCGGCAAGGTATTCGCCCTGTGACAACAACGAATGCATGTAATTTCTCCACTCGCCCCTGACCAGGCTGAAAGTGGCAAATCGAAGAATAATGGGTTTGGAGAACCCTTTCATAAAGACCCGCATAAAACGGATTGACTGAAAGTTATCGATATTCCCCACCACTTTGGTAGGCATCTGGATGGGGATTTTAAACTGGTACCATTTTACGCTGGTGGTTTTGCCGTTGGGAAGGCGAATATTTCCGGCTTCGTGAATGTCGGTAATATAGTTTTTACCCACTACCATTTGGGATGGGTCGAGGTTTATCCTGTACTGGAAATAACGTTCAGATTCGTTTAAAGTATTGTCGTGATTTATGTCTTCCTGGTTGGGCAGGTTGGTGGCGCTGGTGTTGTATGGTTCTGGATTTTCAGCCCGGGTGGGTGAATTTCCCTGCGGGCAGTTGTAATTTTTGTAACGTTCCGATATGCTGGAGTATTTCGGATTGTGGTCATAATCCGAACCACGGTAATAATGATAATCATCTGCCGAGGGGTCTTTGTATGCCAGCTTATAAGCCTCCGAGCCCTTGCCATACCGTTCATTGATCAGTTTCAAAAAATCATTGTTAAAAAAAGAACGTTCGTCTTTATCATCCAATCCGTCATATCCCACATCCTGATACTTGCGGGAGCCGGCAATATTGCTGAATGATTCTACCAACGCCGGTTTTGTGGGAACACGGCCCCAAATGGTTGTATCTACATTCACCACTTTGCTGGAGGTAGGCAAACCGTTTTCGTACCTTTTACGGCCATCGTGAAAAAGGTCTTCCGATACATCTCCAAGGTCGATGTACAGCTGCCCGCTGTTGTTATGGTCTTGTGTGAACGGGTCCATTACCCAAAACTCGATGTATTGTATGTTGGCGGCCTGAAAATCGGTTGTTTCCAAGCTGCGCATCATGCCTCCCCAGCGTGTTTGCGGTTTGGCCAGAGTGCCATCGCGGTTCATTCCTGCAGAATAGGGCCCCGGGTCGACATCATAGTTGTATTCACCTCTTTCCGAAGGATAAAAAGCAAGGTTCAAAACAGGAATGTTGGTGACTGTTCCGTTAGGAATGTCTTTATTGGGAAAGACCTCCGTTTCCAGTACCTGACGTGTGGAGTTTTTGGAGATCTCATCTTTTGAGATATTCGGCGGGCGGTAAATGCCACGGGTATCGTAAAAAATGGTCGGGTCAATAACATACCAGGCAAATTTGGCCCTGTTTTTATTAAAATCAAGGCCTTTACCATAATAAGCTTCAGGAAATAAGTTGGGTTGTCCCTGTGGGGTGCTGGCCAGGAACCAGGAATTTACATTCATAAGGTCAATGGTCGATTTGGCACCTTCAAAATCATCGATGTAGCTGGTTCCTGATTTCCCGATAGTTTTGGAATGGCCTGGCAAAAACTGTGCTATCTCCGCATTGAAATGAATTTTTGAGGGTGTTTTGGGATTGGTTCCCGGCAGGCTCCCAAAGATTTTCGAAAGCCATCGCGATTTGTTACTGTATGCCATGTTAAGGCCCCAGATGGTGTTTGAAATAGGGATCTCGCCATAGTTTACTTTTTGTGTCAGCGGTCGTTCATGCAGGTTCAGGAATGTCCCGCCAAGGTGTAAATGTTTGCTAAACTCATGATCTATGTGGATTCCCATCATGCGTTTTTGCTGTAAATTGAACATGGAATTACTTTCCAGCGAGACATGGATTGGTGTTCCGGAATTGAGGATGCCCTGGTTCAGGATGGTTACCTGCCCCATGGCATAATCCACCGTGTAGTCAACGCCTTCCTTTAAAGGCACTCCGCCGGCAGTAACTTTTACCGATCCCCTGGGAACATTCATGGCATTCAGGTTGATGGTGGAACCTGACTGAGATTTGTAATAACCTTCGATAATATATTTGTTTTTATCCGGGAATTGTTCTGCTCCTGTTTTGGTGAGAGTGTATAATGAATCGAAAGCATACTTTTTTGCCAATTCGGGATTGTTGGGGAAGACTGAATCATGGATGTATTTTCCAAAAGGCTGCAGCACCGTGAAATACAATCTTCCATCGCTTGACTGAAAAGTTCCGCCACGCGTTGCCGCCCCATCGATAAAATCAAAATAACCATCTCCGCCGGGAATGGGGTTCATTTGCTGATCCAAATTATCTAAACCGAATACGTGGATCAGGGGTACTCCTTTTACTCCGGGAGGGCCTTCCGTGAAATAGCCGGTTGGAACATCCCGGTTGTTGCCGGAATAAAGGATATTTAAAATAAAACCCTGTTTCTGAACCTGATATGCCCCAATGGAATAAACGTTTTTCATCATTAATTTCCACATGGGCATGTGCGTGTTCAGTGAATTGCTTTTTAGTAATTTTACAATGAGATCTTTGGGGGGGGAGATTCCCTGGTCTGAAAATTCGCCCACCTGATAAACACTGTCATGACCGATAATGGTATATTGAAAGGCAACAGCCAGTACCTGATCCTGATTGAGCGTTGTGTTCAATGAAATGAACCCCAGCTTTTTGTTTAAAGTATATTCGGATGGTTTCAGTCGTCGTGCATTTTCGAGTTTGACATAATCCTGTCCTGCAACGAAATAATGATTTTTTCCAATGCCCAACGGGTCACCGGATAAATAACTGGAAACCGTATTGATGTTTCGTAACTGGGCAGTATCCATTCGTTGAAGCAGGTCGTTGGAGTTGTTGGTCGGGATAGTTCCGTTGGGCAACGGATGAACATATTTGTTGTATATTTCATTTCGACGGCCCTCGCCCAGGTCGGTAAAAGCAATAATATTCCTGTTTTGCTGTGTGGCAGGGCCTATGTTAGTGACCCATACTTCAATTTTGGTAATGTTGATATCTGACGAAATAATAGGTAGTGTGCTCAGGGCTTTTTCATAATGATCTCGAAAATATTGACACAGAAAAAAGTGGCGATTGGCTTCATAATTCAGGGGCGTCAGTTTAAAACTGTTTTGCTGGGCGCCGTTTTGGACAGTGATATTTTTTGTTTGGCTTTGCTGTTGGGAGAAAATGGCAGTTACAGAAGTTTTTCCGAATTGTAATTTGGTTTTTACCCCAAACAGGCTCTGTGCCCCGGTAATAAGTGTGGAGTTTAGGGGAAAGCTTACATTTCCGGCTTCGATGCTTTGGATAATATCATCTTTGCTTCCTTTGTATTGCAACTTGAGCATGTTTTCAAAGTTAAATGAAGACTCGGTATTGTAAGCAGCCCTGAAGGTTAATTTTGTCCCTATTTTAGCCGTAACGTTCATTTGAACTTTTTCGTTAAAATCAAAATTTGTCGTTCGTCGTTGCCTGACATCCAACGTAGGATCATCGCGGAAATTAGAAAGCACCCCGAAACTAATCTCTGCTGAACCCTGTGGCCGGATGTCAATGGCATTGCTGCCAAAAATCTGCTCAAAGGTTTTGCCTTTGATATATAGTTTCGGGATAAGTCGCTTTCCTTTGTAGGTAGAGGTAGTAAGGGCGTTTTCCTGCCAATATTTTTTTATTTCCTGTTTGAGCTGAAGGTGCTGAAAATCATTGAAATCCAAATAGGTTGGAGTACGATATTCAAAGTTACCCACTTTGGTAACAAATTCGTAAGTGTTGGTTTTGGGATTGTAGATTATTTTCTGCTTGATGTTGTTCGGGTTGCGCAGGAAAAGCGGGCTTTGGTTGAGTGTATCGAGATAGGGGTTCCCGGTCAAACTGCGAAAAGGGTAGATCAACTGATTATGCAATGTATCAGACAGTGTGGAATCAGGTATTTGTGCATATACTCTCTTCCCGGCCAGCAAAGCAGAAACCAGCAACAGCAATACATAAAATATTTTACGCGAGAAGTAAAAGTCTGTATTTCTCAACTTCCTATATTTAACCGTTCCGAGCCGGCAACGACTCCATCTGTTCTATAAATTTTTTAAAGCCTCTTTTATTAAAGATTCCACATTATCAAAAGCGGATTGTTTCAAAACCCTGTCCAGTACTTTTGAAGCTGTTGATTTGTTAAAACCAAGGATTACCAATCCTGATAACGCTTCATCTTTCATAGTATTGTGGAAAACACCGATTTTATCGGGCAAAAACCCTTGTTTGCCCAGTTTGTCTTTCAGGTCGACAACTATGCGCTGTGCTGTTTTACTGCCAATACCTTTTACACTTTGCAAAGTGGATACATCGCCGGAGGAAATGGCAGTGTATGCCTCTTCTGTGGTCAGAGACGAAAGTACCAGGCGTGCCGTGTTGGCACCCACACCCGAAACCGTAATCAATGCCCTGAAAAGTGCCCGCTCCGGTTCATCGGCAAAACCGTAAAGGATTTGTGCATCTTCCCGTACTACAAAATGAACATAAAGTTTGGCTGAATCAAGGTCTTTTATTTTATCATAAGTGTTGAGTGAAATATTGATGAGATAGCCAATCCCCTGATTATCAATAATAACATACGTTGGATTTTTTTCTGTAAGCTTTCCGCTAAAATATTCGTACATGTTTTATTTGGATTTGTTTTCACTGAAGCCGTAACACAAAAATACAATTTATCCCTTATGATAAAAGAAGAATTTTGTTTTTTGCCCGTTCACATGCACCGAACCCGGGTTATGAGGTTATATTTTCAGTTTGCCTTCGGCCTGATTTGTTATTTTTGCAGAAAATTTAATTATGGACGGGGAAAAACTGACGGATATTGCTCAATTGGGCGAATTTGGTTTAATAGACCATTTGACAAAGGATATTCAATTGACGCAAAAGTCAACAGTGAAAGGAGTAGGTGACGATGCAGCTGTGCTGAAAACCGGCGGAAAAAAATACACACTGGTTTCTACCGATTTGCTCATCGAAGGAGTCCATTTTGACATGACCTATACCCCCTTGAAACATTTGGGATACAAATCGGCAGTAGTAAACTTTTCAGATATGGCTGCCATGAACGGGGTGCCTTTGCAAATGGTGGTAGCTTTGGGCATTTCGTCCAAATATTCATTGGAAGCACTGGAAGAATTTTATGGCGGTATTAAAAAAGCCTGTGATTTTTACCATGTTGATTTTGTGGGAGGAGATACCAGCAGCAGCGTACACGGATTGTTTATTTCCGTTACGGTTATCGGCGAGGTGGAAAAGGATAAAATCACCTATCGTAGCGGGGCAAAACCAGGCGATATTTTGTGTGTTACCGGTGATTTGGGGGGTGCCTACATGGGGCTGTTGTTATTGGAACGTGAGAAAAAAGTTTTTCAGGCTAATCCCGACATGCAGCCCGATATGGCGGGAAAAGAGTATATTCTCGAAAGACAACTTAAGCCTGAAGCCAGGACAGATATGGTAAAAAAATTCCGTGAAAAAGGAATCGTTCCCACATCCATGATGGATATTTCCGATGGACTGGCTTCTGAAGCTTTGCATATTGCAAAATCGTCCGGAACCGGTGTGGTGATCTATGAAGACCGTATCCCTATTGACCCGGTTACCTTTGACATGGCCCAAACATTTTCTATTGTTCCGACTATAGCTGCCCTGAATGGTGGGGAAGATTATGAATTGCTTTTTACTGTTGCCCAAAAGGATTATGATAAGATAAAGGATGTTCCGGGGGTTGGTGTTATCGGATATATAACAGATGCCTCTGAAGGGAACAGGTTGGTAACGCCGGATAATCAAATTATTGAACTTACGGCCCAGGGTTGGGATGCATTGAAAAAAAGATAGGATAATCCCTTCCGGCAAGTGAATTTGCTGGCAGGAACTTTGCTGTTTTGCCCGGCTGATGTTAATCAAAAGATTTTATATCTTTGCTCTAAATCAGGAAATTGCCACCATGATTTCATCACATACTTTTGTTTCATTTTCGTTTGATGATTTGGGCAGAAAATTTAATCATGCGCTTAACATTATCCATTTTAAACCGACACTGGCTTTCGCTTTCGTTTCCATAGAATTCCCTTTGCCGCAAATCACAGATCTTTTCAATGAACAACATATTGCCTTGTTCGGAACTACTACCGGAGGTGAAATCTTATTTTACAAAAAGATCAATCATATTGGTGAAAGATCTGCCGTGATTGTTTTAACCGATATCAGCCCCGATTGTTTTTCCCTTTATTTTGAAAAGAAAGGAGACCTTTCCTCCTTTGAATTGGGCCGGTCTTTGGGGGATAAAATTTTTTCTTCCTACCAGCATCCTTCTGTTATTATTGGTAGCAGCGGTATTTTGATGGATGGGCAGGCATTGGTGGATGGTATTCTGAGCAAAACAGGCAAACAGTTGCCTATGTTCGGGGGACTGGCCGGGGATGATGCCCGTTTTGAAAAAACGTTTGTTTTCACCGAAAGGTTTATTTCCGATAACGGGGCCCTTGTACTGGTCTTTAATCAGAATAAAATTGAAGTTTCGGGAATGACGGCGAGTGGATGGATAAGCCTGGGGGCTGAGTTTACTGTTGACCGGTCGGAAGGAAATACCGTTTTTGAAATCAACGGGTTGCCCGCACTGGATATGTACATGGATTATCTCAGTGTGAAAGAGGAAGACCTGCCGGCTATTGCCATGGAATATCCTTTTATGGTAAAAAATGATGGTGGTACTGCTGTATTACGGGCCATAACCGGCATTGATAAAAAACAACGCAGCCTTGTTTTTTCCGGGACAGTTGCACAAGGTTCCACCGTATCGTTTTCCACCTCTCCTGGATTCGAAATTATGGAAAATACCCGTGAAAAGATCATTGACTGCCACCTTCGGGAAAATAGAACAGATTTGTTGCTTTTGTTCTCCTGTATTGCCCGTCATGTGGCATTAGGGCCTTTGATTTCAACTGAAATTAAGCTGGCTTCCATAAAATGGAAAAGACCATTGGCCGGATTCTTTACCTATGGTGAGATCGGAAATGATGAAAACGGGGAGTGCTCTTTTCATAACCATTCTTTCACATTAGCATTGTTAAGGGAAAAAAGAAACTGAACATTATGCAAGAAATTATCCAACATTTGCTAAACAAGCTCAATCAACTCGACAAAGTGGAAGATATGGGTAAACTTAAACTTGAAATCCAAAAAGATTTCAGCAGGTTGTCCATGGAAGCGGATGTTCTTAATTTTAAACTGCAACGGGCACTGAAAGATAAATATGTTATCAACTCTTTGCTCACACGGACTTCCGAAGACCTGAAAAGGGCCCTTCAGGAAAAGGAACACCAGGCAGAAAGGCTGAATATCCTGCTAAATACTATCCCCGCTTTGGTTTACTTCAAAGACAGTAACCTGCATTACCAGATTGTCAACAAGGCTTTTCTCGACTTTTTCGGATTAGACAGAAAAGAAATTATAGGCAAAACTTCAAATGAAGTGTATCATCGTTATTTGATAGAAGGGGAGTACCCGAAGCTTGAAAAGAAAGTCATTAAAGAAGGAAGCGTTTTTTACAACGTGGAAGAAATTATCCGGAAAAACGAAAAGAAAATATGGGTGCATACCAATATAGCCCCTGTTAGGGATAAAAATAGTGTAATTATTGGATTAATAGGAATCTCGTGGGATATAAGCAGCCAGAAAAATTATGAAATGCAACTCAGGCATGCACGTGATATGGCCGAAGAAGGCATGCGTATCAAAGACCAGTTCCTGACCAATATGAGCCACGAGATCAGGACACCCATAAACGGTATTGTGGGAATGGCCGAAATATTAAACCAAACCCCTCTGGGGAAAAAACAACAGGAATATTTGTCAAATCTAATAAATTCGGCCAAACACCTGATGGACCTGATAGAAGATGTTTTTGAGTTTTCTGCCATTGAATCAGGAAAATACAGACCGGAAACAATGAGGTTTTCCCTGCCGCTTTTGATGAAACAGGTAAAAGATGCCTATCAAAAGGAGGCAATTGATAAAGGAATTGTTTTCGATATGTTTTCAGATAAAACCTTACCGGAATTTTTTGTTGGTGATAAGGGTTCATTGCGTATCATTTTACGGAATTTACTGAACAATGCCATTAAATTTACTCCGAGAGGCCATATCGAATTAAGGGCAAAAGCTGAAAAAACATTACCAGACGGCAAAATACAAGTACGGTTCGAGGTGGAAGATACAGGTATAGGGATTAAAGATGTCTTTTTGAATAAAATTTTCGACAGTTTTTCGCAGGTGGATATTTCCACAACCAAAAATTATCAGGGAACCGGCCTGGGACTTGCTATTTCCAAAAAACTGGTTGAAATGTTAAAAGGGCATATCGGTGTGCAAAGCAGCGAAAAAAAAGGTTCACTTTTCTGGTTTGTTGTTCCCCTGAAAGCTGATTTGCCTGAACAGCAGTCCTTTGATGAGTCAAAAATCCTGGATCTGTTAAAAAGGTTTCGCATTCTGTTGGTGGAAGACAACCTGGTTAATCAAAAGATCAGTAAAATAACCCTGGAACAAAAAGGGTGCAAACTGGATGTGGCCAACAACGGGAAAGAAAGTGTGGAAAAGTATGTACGGAATTTTTACGATTTAATCCTGATGGATATTCAAATGCCGGTAATGGACGGCCTGGAAGCTACCCGGCAGATACGTATTTTTGAAAAAGAACAGGCCAAACATCATGCCTTTATTGTGGCGCTGACAGCCAATGCCACTGAATCGGACCGCAATAAGGCATTGGAAGCCGGAATGGATGGTTTCATTGCCAAGCCGTTCCATCCGAAAGAACTTTTTAAAATTTTGCATGGTCTTATCGTTAAAAAACAGTAAATGGGTGTTGTTGAACTTTTAGTGTTGGTTTTGTCGGGAATTTTGGTGGGGTTTATCAATACACTGGCTGGAGGCGGAAGTGTTATTTCTTTGTCAATCCTCATATTACTGGGGCTTCCTGCTACAGTAGCCAACGGTACCAACCGGGTGGCTATTGCCCTTCAGAACCTTGTGGCAGTGTCCAGCTTTAAACAACAAAAAGTATTGGAAGTCCGCAAGGCGCTTTACCTGTCTGTTCCGGCTATTTTGGGATCTCTTGTAGGGGCCTGGATTGCTGTTGATATCAATGAAGCGATTTTTGAGAAAGCTGTCGGCATTATTATGCTGGTAATGTTACTGATTGTTTTATTTAAACCGCAACGGTATATCTATGGCAGAAAGGAAGTGAGCGAAAAACCGATTCGGTGGGGGACATATGTCATTTTCTTTTTTATTGGCATTTACGCCGGATTTATTCACATGGGCGTGGGCTACTTCCTGCTGGCGGGCATTGTTTTGGGTGCCGGTTATGATCTGGTAAAATCCAATGCCATCAAAGTGTTGATTATTTTAGCTTATGCCCCTTTTACGCTTGTTATTTTTTATTTTCATCACGAAATCAACTGGATTTTCGGGTTGGTCATGGCGCTTGGAAATATGATCGGTGCCATGATCGCTTCCCGTATGGCGGTAAAAAAAGGAGTAGCTTTTGTAAAATGGGTCATCGTCGTCGTTATCCTGATAACCTCTGCACAATTATTCGGTTTGTACGATTTTAAAAGCCTGTTGCTGCCTTTAATAAACCATCCGGTACTACAACATCCCTAAGAAATGTGATGCCATGGCAAAATACAGATGTGGGTTTTATGATTTTCAAATAGTAGTCTGGTATAAACAGGAGCTTTATCCAACAAAGAGTAATATTTTTTAAAACAGTGATCTATGCTGATTATCGGACATCGCGGAGCTGGCGGGACTGCTCCTGAAAATACCCTGAAGTCTTTTGAAAAAGCTGTTCAGGCAGGTGTAAAAATGATAGAATTGGATGTGCATCAATGTGCCGGCGGCGAACTGGTGGTGATTCATGATGAAAAAATCAACCGGACAACCAATGGAAAAGGCCTGGTGTCCGAAAAGACGTTGACCGAACTGGAAAATGTGGATGCCGGTCAGGGAGAAAAGATCCCCCTTTTGTCCGAAGTACTTGACCTGGTTGACCACCGGGCCATGATAAATATTGAGTTGAAAGGTGCCAGAGTGGCTGTGCCTGTTTATGAATTGCTGAAAAAATATAAAAAGGATTTCGGCTGGAATACCGATGATTTTTGTATTTCCTCTTTTGACCATCAACAGTTGTCGGATTTTCGCAACGTGGACAGGAAAACAAAAATAGGAATCTTGTATCCCCGGTATCCTCATGGTTTTGTAAAGCTGGCCGATGAGCTGCAGCCTTTTTCCATTAACCTTTCCTTGCGAACAGTAAAGCCCGGATTAGTAAAGGAAATTCATGCCCTCGGATTGGAAGTTTGGGTTTACACAGTCAACGAACTTTTTGATCTTGAACATTTGGAAACGTTGGGAGTAGATGCCGTTTTTACCAATTACCCGGCTAAGCTCTTACATCACAATTGATATCCTTGTTTTTGCAGGGTCCTGGCCACCGTTTCATGCCAGGCTGCCATATCTTTGTTTATTTCTTCCGGTTTTCTTTTCGCTGTAAATGTTTTTTCAACCTGCCATTGGTTTTCAATTTCTTCCACATTTTCCCAGAAACCAACGGCCAGTCCGGCAAAATAGGCAGCCCCGAGCGAAGTGCTTTCCAAAACCAACGGCCTTTGTACCTTGGTTTGTAACAGGTCGGCCTGAAACTGCATAAGGAAATTGTTGGCTGCCGCACCGCCATCTACCCGCAGGTTTTCAATGAAAAAACCTGCATCCTGTTCCATGGCTTTTATCACATCATAACTTTGGTAAGCTATTGCTTCGAGTGCAGCCCTTACAATATGCCCGCGTGTGGTGCCGCGTGTGATGCCGTAGATCATACCGCGGGCCTGCTGGTCCCAGTGTGGGGCGCCAAGGCCGGTGAAAGCCGGAACAAAAATAATTCCACCGGAGTTTTCCACTGATAACGCGATTTTTTCGGTTTCAGGTGCTGACTTAATAAGTTTTATCCCGTCACGAAGCCACTGGACTACGGCACCTCCCACAAAAACACTGCCTTCCAAAGCGTAGGTGGTGCCGCCGTTCAACTGCCAGGCTACAGTGGTAAGCAGCCTGTTTTTTGACCGAACAGCTTTGTTGCCGGTGTTCATCATGATAAAACAACCGGTACCGTATGTGTTTTTGACCATGCCCTGGTGGATGCACATCTGTCCGAACATGGCTGCCTGCTGGTCGCCGGCCACTCCGCTAATGGGAATTTTTGAAGAAAAGATTAACCCGGAAGTGTCGGTAAAAAACGTGCTGTTTGGTTTTATTTCTGGTAACATGGAAGCCGGAATGTCAAAAATCCGCAGCAACTCATTATCCCATTGCAATGTTTGAATATTAAAAAGCATGGTACGCGAGGCATTGGAGATATCGGTCAGATGTGCTTTGCCGTTGCTGAGGTTCCACATAAGCCAGCTGTCCACAGTGCCGAATGCGAGCTCGCCGTTTTTAGCTGCTCTCCGTGCTCCTGCCACGTTGTCGAGGATCCATTTTATTTTGGTAGCCGAAAAATAAGCGTCTATTTCCAGTCCGGTCTTGTCGGTTATGGTTTTTTGAAAACCTTCTTTTTTCAGTTGGTCGCAATAGTCAGCGGTACGCCGGTCCTGCCATACAATAGCATTATATACCGGTTTTCCTGTATTTCTGTTCCAAACGATGGTTGTTTCCCGCTGGTTGGTGATGCCAATGGCAGCGATCATGTTATCGTGAATTTCCATTTGGGCGATTACCTCGGCAGCCACGCTGATTTGCGAACTGTATATTTCCATGGGGTCTTGTTCCACCCATCCGGGGCGGGGAAAAAACTGTCTGAATTCTTTCTGTGCCATTGCCCTGATCTTCCCGGCATGGTCATAAAGAACGGCCCGTGAACTGGTAGTTCCCTGATCGAGTGCCAGAATGTATTTTTTTTTCATAGTAGCGGGTTTAAAAAATATTTTAAGCCTGTTCTGCCAATGATGAGATGGCTGTTTGCCGGATTTACGAGTAGGCTGACCTTTTAAAATTATTTTATTCTAAAATATATCCTTTGGCCAATGCTGTATATTTTTTTACCTGTTCGCGTTGCCAGCGGCGTCTGAAGCCCAATTCTTCGGCAATAATTCTGGCCACGGCTGGAGCTGCCTGAATGCTTTTCCGGGCATCCAACAACAAAAAACGGCTGCGGCGTGCCAGAAAATCTTCCACTGTCCGGGCCATTTCTTCACGTACAGCCCATACCACCTCTGCTTTGGTATAAGGAAAACCTTTCACCAGTGGTTCCGATAATGTTTTGTCTTTCAGTGCCAATGCTTTTATTTTGTCCCGGTCGGAGCCGTAGTAATGTTGTGGATCCGATTCATCAAAGCTTTTTACATAACCGTGAATGGGCATGTTGGCTGTAACCGAAGGTTTTTCCCTGAGCCCGCCGATCAAAATGGCTTTTTCGATAGTGTCTTCTCCCATTTTCCTGTAAGTAGTCCATTTGCCACCCGTGATGGTCAGCAGACCAGTGGCAGAAATGGTAATTTTATGGCTTCTGGAAATTTCTTTGGTTTTTTCGCCCTCTTCCTCCGGTGCTGCCAGCGGGCGAAGGCCGGCAAATACGCTGCGTACATCCGATTTTTTCGGACGGTAAACAAGATAATCACCGGCGGTGTTCAGGATGAAATCAATTTCTTCTGGCAGGGCACGCGGTTCCAGGCTGACTTCTTCCATAAGCGTATCAGTAGTCCCTACCACCACTTTGTCATGCCAGGGAACGGCAAACAATACCCTGCCATCGGATGTCTTGGGGATCATAATGGCTGTGTTGCCCTGCAGAAATTTCCGGTCAAGGACAATATGTACCCCTTGGGATGGCACGATGGTTTTTTTTGTTTCGGGATGGTCCATTTGTATAATACTGTCGGCGAAAACCCCGGTGGCATTGATCACCACTTTTCCTGATACCTCATAAACTTCGTTGTTTTCAACGTCTAAAACTTTTACTCCGTCAACGAATCCCATTTTGTCTTTCAGGATTCCGGTTACACGGCAGTAATTCAATGCGGTTCCCTGGTTATCTTCCAGAGTCTGTGCCAGGCTGATGGCCAGGCGCGCATCATCAAACTGGCCATCGTAATAGATGACCCCGCCGTTTAAGCCTTCTTTTTTCAGATTAGGAATGGCTTTGGTAACCGTATCGGTGCTTACCCTTTCAGATGGGCCCAGACCCAGTTTACCGGACATCATATCATACACTTTTAATCCGATGGTATAAAACGGGCCGTCCCACCACTCATATGTCGGAATGATAAATGCCTGGTTACGGACCAGGTGTGGTGCGTTCTGACGTAAGAGGCCACGTTCTTTCAATGCTTCAAGCACCAGGGAAATGTCGCCCTGGGCAAGATAACGGACCCCACCATGTACCAGCTTGGTGCTGCGGCTGGAAGTGCCTTTGGCAAAATCGGCCTGCTCCAGTAACAGTGTTTTATAACCGCGGGTGGTGGCTTCTACTGCCGTTCCCAATCCCGTGGCCCCACCGCCAATAACAATGACATCCCATCGGGGCGTTTCTTTCAGTTTTTTAAGGTTCAGGCTTCTGTTCATAACTATAGAATTAATAGAAAGTAAAGGTATAAAATTTCCGGTTAGCTGAATTTGCACGAATGTTAAAAGTAAATTTTATTTGTTGCTTGTAAAATGAAAAAAGCTGAAATTCACTTTTCCGTACTTCCGGTGACTGTGAAAAAAGGGTTGTCCTGAAAAATCTGCTTCTTTGGGATGTTCCACCACCAGCCAGCCATTTTCGTGCAGCAGGTTGTTTTTGAAAACCAGCCGGCTGATATTCATAATATCTTCCAGGTGGTAGGGCGGGTCGGCGAAAATAAGGTTGTATTTCCGGTAATTTTGTTTTATAAAACGGAAACTGTCGGCTTGGTGTACCTGTATCTTTTCCATTTGAAAGTCATTAGCGGCCTTTCGGATCCATTCTGTGCAGTGCCGGTTTTGGTCAACGGCAGTTACATCCGTACAACCGCGCGAAATGAGTTCAAAAGAAATGGCGCCGGTACCCGAAAACAAATCGAGGGCCGAAATTTTTCTGAAATCGAGCAGGTTGTTGAGGATGTTGAACAGACTTTCCCTGGCCCGATCGGTAGTTGGCCGAACAGGCAGGTTTGATGGCGGGTTTATCTTCCGGCTTCGGTATTTCCCTGCTATAATTCGCATTGCAACACATTAAAAAGCGTGTAATATTTATGGCGTCTTACATCATCAAACAGGTAAGAATAAAAGAAATTTTTATTGTCTTTGATAAAAGAAATTTGTCTGATATACCGGTAAACGAGCTGATAGTTCTCATCTTCTTTGTCGATATTTCCCATGAGGGTCAGCTGCACTTCTTCAGGATTTAGTGAAAGTTGTTCCACTGCTGAAAGCAGGAAATAAGCAAAATCCTCTTTGGTGTGATAGAGAAAATTATTGGCATAGAAAAGATGGTTGTTCCTGAAACAAATTAAATCGAAACTTTCTTCATGTACATCCAGAAAAAGTTCTTTTTCTTCAAATTTATTTTTGAAATTAACACTGAGGCCTTCGATAAGTGCCGTGGAATAATGAAGGATATGTGCATTGGGCCAGAATTCTTTTATCTTTTCTGCCAGCGGATTGGGCAGGTAATAAACATTGGCCGAACCGGTATTTTTCAACTCATCATAAACGATACGGTGGTCTTCCTGGAACGGATGGTTAAAACCAAGATAAAGGTTTTTATGTTGTTTGTTAAAAAGCGGCAATGGGATAAGCGTGTTGAAACTATTCTGTACCAGACAATAATGCTCCATAAAGGGATACCCAAACCAGGGAAATTTATTCAGTATCAGGTCCATTATCCGGGGAAGGTCTTCCGGGCTTTTTTTCCCGTCAAAAATATATTGCTGTATACCTATGAATTTATTCTTATCGGGATTAAATATAGAAAAAACAAGGCCATGCATGTTGATTTGCATGGCCATGATATACGAACGTGTATGTGCCTCTTTAAATGACTTGTCGAGGTAATTGATATGTGGCTTGATGCTGAATGGCATGGCAACGGGCGTTATTCCCAGTTGCCGTCTGTAGATGGTTCAGTCATGGAGCCCACCTTCAGCCCGGGATATTTATGCAACTCCTTTCGTGTCGCCGTCAGGTTTACTATCAACTGCTTATTCATTCCCTTCAGGTAGGTAGTATATGGTGCTTTTACCTCAAATACATTTACTTTAATACCTCCTTTTTTGATAATCCCGGCTTTCAGCTGGAATTTTTTCCCGCCGGAAAACGGAATGATATTAATGTGATGATAGTCGACGTTCGGTTGATCTTTAAATAATGAATCAGCTACTTTCACATAACCAACTGTGTCATTGATAGTTAATGTATAAGTAGTATCATGGGGATCGGGAATAATCTTTACCACAGGAATTTGGGCACTGTCCATAAAATGGATCAAAGTGTCAAATGATCCGGTGTATCTGTTGTTTAGCTGTTTGTAAATGAATTCTGCCGAACGGATGTCTTTCAGGTATTGGATAACAACCGCTTCGCGGGCCCGCTTTTCTTTATTAAAATTCACGGGTTGCATGATACTTACGTAAATAAAATAGCCCAATACTACAGCAATGGCTAATAAAATAATCTGGATAATCGGTTTTTTCATTTCATAAAAATTTTACAGGCAAATTTATAATTTTTTAAGATTCCAAACAGAATTTTGTGCAAAGGAAACTATTTTTTTATTCAGACGCAATATGAATATTCAAAATATTATAAATCAGAAAAATCAGGTATGTCTTTCAGAAAGGTGTAGCGGTGGTTTGGGTAATCCATTTTGCAACAATAGTGTAACAGCCCGTTGCTGATGATGAGATAATCGGCATGAATGGCCAGATTATATGCCGACACCTGATCCAAAACATGCTGGTTAAGCCCGACATCAGGGGATTTAAATTCGATCAGCAGAAAAGGTGAACCATCATTCCGGTGGACCACGGCATCAAAACGGCGTGCCCTGCCGTTGATCTTCAGGCTTTTTTCTACGCTGATCAACGATGCCGGAAAGCCCTTTTCGTTACATAAATAATGCAGAAAATGCTGCCGTACCCATTCTTCCGGTGTCAGCCGGACATATTTTTTCCGGAAAGTGTCGAAAATTTCCTTCCCCTTTTTTCCGTTCTCTCTGATTTTTACTTCGTAAGCCGGCAAGTTGAGCTGCATAACGTAATTCTTATGTATTTAACCGATAAAAGGTAATTTTTTTGCTTGCGTTTTGATTTAACAAATTTATTAAAAATTTGAGAGGAGAAAAAAATCAATCTTTTTCACAGCTTGTTGTTTAGTTTATTTTGAATAGATCAAACACATTTAAGTTATTTATCTATAATAAGTCCGAATATAAATTACCGTTTTTTGTTAAAAAAATGTCAATAATAGTAGAATGATTAATGAAATGCTATAAATTTACCCTATCAATCATATAGTATAAATAGTTTAAATAACAGAAGCGATGCGACTAATCCAAAAAATTTTCCTTTTAATCATTCTGTTTGCATTTGCTACAGCAGAGGGACAATCTCCCAACATGCCACTGATAAATGTTCAGACAAAGGTCTTTATTAGTGGGACATCTAACCTTCACAACTGGCACATGAATGCTGAAAATCCGCAATGTCAGCTTGCGTTCTTCCGGCCCGACACCGGAAATCCTGTTGTCGGAAAAGTGTTTTTTAAATTCCAGGCTACCGATTTGAAAAGTGAATCAACCATTATGGACAGGAAAGCCTATAAGGCCTTAAAGGCGAAAAAGTATCCGGTAATTCGATTTGTTTCTGAAAACAGGACTCCTTTGACGGTTAAGAATGCTCATTTTTCGGGAATAAAAACCGGAAGTTTATCAATAGCAGGAATTACTCATACCGTTAATCTTCGTATTGTAGGAGAATCCTTGCGAGCAGATACTATTTCTTTTTCGGGGAGCCTTGCCATAAAAATGAGTTCATTTGGTATTTCCCCCCCCACGGCCATCTTTGGTGTTTTAAAAACCGGAGATAAAATCGTGATTCATTATCAGGTAAAATTTGTTTCCAAAAAACCTGTTCGATAACCAAATTATTCATTTAAAAAAATTATTGTTATGAAAAGATTGTTTTTTATTTTCAGCCTGTTGTTTCTGTCATCTGCTATGATAGCACAACAATTTGAGGCCCCCAAGTTAAAAGGGTCAAATTTCACAAAGGTAAAAGTAAAAATAGGTGCTGATTTTGCAATGCAGTATCAGGCTATAAGCTGTACTGCTGACAGTGCTTTGGTTCCTTTGGGCAAAGGTGTTAACCTTCCGGAAGCGAACTTGAATATTGGTGCCATTTTGGCTCCTGGTATTCAGGTACATTTAACTGTCTATCTCTCGTCAAAGCATCATCTTGATACCTGGGTGAAGGGTGGTTACCTGTTGGTTGATGAACTCCCTTTTATTAAAGGTATGAATAAAATTATGAAGAATATTACCATAAAAGTAGGAACAATGGAAATTAACTATGGTGATGCCCATTTCTTACGTTCCGATAATGGTAATATCATTCGCAACCCGTTTATTGGGAATTATATTATGGATGCTTTCACCACTGCCCCTGCCGCTGAGCTTATGTTTCGTAAAAATGGCTTTATACTGATGGGCGGTGTGAGTACGGGATCTTTAAAACCTTCACTGGTTAATTATGGCTATGGAACTTATACTCCTCAAAGTTCTTTGAAACAATTGGCTTTTTATGGAAAAGTGGGTTTTGACAAACAAATTAACCCTGATTTCAGGGTAAGGGTTACCCTGTCGGGATATCATTGTAAAAAAAATTCTTTTGGAACCTTGTATGATGGTAACCGTAGTGGCTCCAGGTTTAATTTAGTTATGGTTCCCCAAACCAACAGTAGTTCTGATGTTAATCCTTCATCAAATCCTTTCACTGGCCGTTGGGGACCCGGTTTTACCAACAAGGACAATGATTTAATGCTTTTTACACTTATTGACTACAAAGGACTTGAATTTATTGGAACTTATGAAAAAGCAAAAGGAACTACTGCTTTCGGAGGTGCAAATTTTGATTTTACGCAATACGTTGGAGCACTAACATACAGATTTGGAAATGTAAAACAGTATTATGTCGGAAGTCGATACAACAAGGTTTTCAATGATAATAACCAAAAGGTATCTCGTGTAGAGGCCGGATTGGGATGGTTTCTTACAAAGAATATCCTTGTGAAAGCTGTTTATGTAAACCAAAAATATTCTAATTTCAGTCAATATGGCAATAATGCAGGATTTAAAGGTGTAACCCTCGAAGCGGGTGTTTCGTTCTAAGGATTTTTTTAAAAAAAGGACACAAAACAAAAGACCTGAAGAAGCTTTTCAAGGTAGTTCTGTCTGCAGTTGGAAGTAAATTGATGATTTAAAATAAATATAGCAACAGGTTCAATATTTGTTTTCCATCTTTTCCACCGATTATCAAAGACAGAACTGCCTTTTCATCATATCTTTCCCTTGTTTGCCTTTTAATTGTATTCCTTTTTCCCTTCTCATTTCTTTAGTTCAAGGGAAAAAATGAAATACGATTATTTACCAAAGCAGGAACTTTCAATTTCGTTATATCTTTGTAAAAAATATCACTAATTTTTTTATAATGCGAGTCAATACAAAAATGCGCTATGGTTTACGAAGTATGATGGAAATTGCTGCTGCCGGAGAGGAGGGAATATTTCAGAAAGAAATTGCAAAAAGGCAAAGTATCTCCGAAAAATATCTGGATACGATAATAGCGTCTCTTAAAACAGCCGGTTTGATACGGAATAAGAGCGGGAAAAAAAGTGGTTATGTGTTGGCGAAAAGTCCAGAACAAATTCGTATGCTTGATATTATCAATGCCTTTCAATCCGGAGTTTGTATTATTGATTGCCTCGAGATAAATTCAAAATGTAACCGAAAGCAAAAATGTACAGCAATAAAATATTGGAAAGAATTGAACAACCTAATAGAAAATTATCTCGCTTCCAAAACATTAAAGGAGATGGTCGCTCAGCTCAAGATTGATTTAAAAACAGAATGAGGATGAGGTTATGGACTGTTAAGGATTGCGAAAACAATTCTACGAGGGATTTTATTCCGGAAAAATTTAATACACTCTCTTTTCCCTTTTTATGGGCTAATTCCTATTTTAATGCGCCAGGGATTTCAGGTTAAATTATTTGTCCCGTCAGGGACAAAATCTTTATGGCAATAAAATACAAATCCTCTCACAAGTCCCGTCAGGGACGATATGTGTTATTGAATGTCTTTTAGCAGGTATCTCCTGTCGTATTCAATCTTAAATTTATCCAATAGCTCCTGATATTCTTCCTGA
>JALUYM010000003.1 GCA_027018745.1 Bacteroidales bacterium
CCATCAAGAATTACACCGATACCGCGAAGGCCGTTCTCGGTTAAAATGCCTTGTCCCCGGATGGAAATATGTACTTTTTCACTCCCGTGCTGGTTGTTGATCCTGACACCGGGAACCAGCTGCAACGCTTCGCTTACCGCAATGCTACGGGGCATTAATGATAACGTAGATTTATTTACCACACTCACCGCACCCGGATATTGTTTGAGGGTAACCGGTAATTTACTGGCGGTTATTACCACCTCTTTCAAATGTTTGATATTGGTTGTATCCGTTTTCTCTTTCTGCGCAAACAGGGAAGCGGCAGCAAAAAGCAGAGCTACCATTAAATATAACTTTTTCATGTTGTTTTCTCTTATTAAATTAAGGTTGTTTGGAATTAATTTGTTTTTTTGAAAAAAATATTCAAAAATACCGGTTTTATCCCACGACAGTTCAACCTGCAAAACACTTGTTTTTGTCTGAAAATATTTTTCCGGGGTACATAAACCCCTGAGCCCTTTATTTTCAGCAGTTCTTTAACAGGAAAAAAGGGATAATCGGTAATTCATGTGATCTCAGGCTTTTGGAGGAGGGCCTGTAAGCTCATTTTCAAAAATCCGGAGAGAAAAAAGATAGGGTTTATACATCAAAATACGAAAATCAGAAAGACCGGACAGACAAAAAAATCGGGCAGAAAAATATTTCTGTGATAACACTTTTACCGTTGTTTGCAAAGGAAGGTTTTTATCAGGCAAAACGGGGAAAAAGGCTTTCAGCTTTTGACGCAGGTCGGTTTCTTCATTGTCGAAAAGACAAAAAACCCGCACGAGGTTACCCTCTCTTTTTATGGAAGCCACATCGTACATTTTCCCTTTAAAAAGGAACTCTTTGTCTTTTTTTGTCCATTCAAGACGGGAAAAAGCTTCTTTGGTAAAAATAAATTCGGCGTCTTTTTCGTGTTCTTCTATTTTCCGGCCCATAACTGTCCGGATATGTTGCAATTCGGGGAAAAAAAGAAGTGTCGCTCCGGCAGAAGCAAAGAAAAGTGCAAAAATCAGTATGTATGCCGTTAGTTTCACGAAAACAAAATTACAATTTTTTGTAAGAAATGATTTTGATTTAAACCGTTCTATTCAAAACAACGGTAAACGTAGTCCACCCCTCTTTTTTTGAGTTGAGCAAAATATCCCCTCCCATAGCCCCGCTTTTTCAGATTTGTAATCCGAATGGTAGAGAATTGGTGGGATTTCAAATCCCCCGGCTTAAAAACCTCCCGATTGCAAATCCGGAGGAGCGGAATAAAAAGACAGAAAGGTATTCTCTAACCTTGATACCTTGCCTCCTTTTACTGAAAATAGAGTCCCAGCGCGGCCACGGTAAGGGCATGTTTGATTTTTCCACTGCGAATAGCCTGTTTCAGTTCATTCGGGGCCATTTCAAAAGTTTCGATGTCTTCACCCGGATCGAAGAGGGTTTTCCCCACGGGACGGGCCCCTTCGGCCACCACAAAATAACAGGTATTGGCCATAAAAGAAGGATTAGGATGTACGGCACCCAGCAGCGACAGGTTATCAGACACGTAAGCCGTTTCCTCTTCCAGTTCGCGGCGGGCTGCAGCTTCGGGAGAGGCATCCTTTTTATCGATAACTCCGCCCGGTATTTCTATGGTAATTTCATCTGTTCCTGCACGGTATTGCCTGATCATCACAATTTTTCCTTCGGAGGTTACCGGAATCACGTTGATCCAATCGGGCGTCTCCATCACATAAAAATGGTGTTGGCTGTTTTTATGCGGATTCAGCAAATCCCGCCGGTAAAATTTAAAGAGTTTAAAATCGCAAACCGTTTCCTGTCCCAGGATTTTCCACTTTTTCATGGTATCGTTTTCAGGCAAAATTAGGGTTTTCCAGAAAAAGAAGGAGAAAATAAAACGTTAATTTATTACTTAATGCCAGGCGGGATTTGTAATCCCGAACTTGTAACATAAACGGATTTAAAATCCTAATTTTCAAAACTTTCGGGTTACAAACCCGAAAGAGCAAATGAGTTAAACGGAAATAGTAAACAGAAGTAAAAAAACAACCGTTTAATTCCAAGCCATTGACAGGCAGGATGGTGCGTAAGCATGGCGTGGGAATCTGGTTTTTCATAACTCCCGTCATTCACTTAAACTATTGAGAACCTGTTTTATAAATCTGCAAACTGATTTCCCACAGCCGGTCCTGAACCTTTTTGTCGTAGGAAAGCGCCGCCGATTTGGCCGGCTTTCGGTTTACGAGGTAAAGTCCGGTTTTACCTTTCATTTCAGGAGAAACAGCGGCATAAATGGAATTTTGCGCACCGGCATGAACACTCACTCCCCCCATACCCCATCCGGCATGCAACAATTTGGTACTCACCACACCGGGATGCAGGCAATTAACAGTTACTTTTTCATTGTTTAACAAACGTGCCAGTTTATAAGTAAACAATACGTTTTCCAACTTGGAGACGGCATAGGCGTTGTAAGGATCAAAATATTTTTCGCCATTCAAATTATCAAAATCAATGCTTCCCGATTGTGCCATGGAACTCACGTTGACAACCCGTGAACCATGCGTATTTTTAAGCAAATCAAGAAGCTCCAAAGTCAGAGTAAAAGGGGCCATGTGGTTCACCATAAAAGTACGTTCCAGTCCGTTGGGCAAAATAACTTTTTCGTTTTCAAAAACTCCGGCATTATTCAACAGGACATCCAACCGTTGGTACTTGTTTTTCAATTCATTAGCCAGAGCTTTAATTTGGGTAAAATCTGTCAAATCGGCCTGCACAGCTTCCGCTTCCTCATTACCGGAGGCTTTGCGAATATCCTGTACAGCATCTTCACTTTTAGTTATGGTGCGGCCATGCACCAAAACTTTATGCCCCAATTGTGCCAGTTCCAGTGCCGTTTGTTTCCCGATACCGTCGGTGGCACCGGTAACAAGAATAATTTTTCTTTCCATAGTTTTTGAAGTTGTTTGTTCAAAATTACAAAATCACAGGAAAATCGTATTTTTGCATGACACAAAACGGGTGTTTATCTTTGATTGTTTACACAAGAAAAAATCATATGAACTTAAATTTTGAACTCGATAAAAAAACCGTGGCTGTGATTCGCAGCCTGGTGATGGATGGTACACGAAAAGCCAATTCCGGACATCCCGGCGGTGCCATGTCGTCAGCCGATATGGCTTACATTCTTTTTAAATATTACCTGAAAATAGACCCGGACAACAGCCATTGGCTCAACCGCGACCGGTTTGTCCTCTCTGCCGGGCATGAAAGCATGTTGCTATACAGCCTGCTGCATTTGCAGGGATATTTACCGTTAGATGAGCTAAAACGCTTTCGTCAGTGGAAAAGCCTCACCCCCGGCCATCCGGAATATGGCCTTACCCCCGGAGTCGATGCCACCACCGGTCCTCTCGGACAGGGTGTGGGCATGGCCGTGGGCATGGCCGTAGCAGAAACCGCTTTGGCCGCCCGGCTGGGCGAAGAAGTTATTGATCATTACACTTACGTGTTGGCCGGCGATGGCGACCTGCAGGAACCGGTGGCGCTGGGGGCCGCTGCCAATGCAGGCCATTTTAGCTTGGGAAAGCTGATTTTGTTTTACGATAAAAACAATGCCCAGATTTCAGGCAGTACTTCGCGTGCCGACAGTACGGATATAGCGAAGGTTTTTGAAGGTTTCGGCTGGCAGGTACTCGAAATCGATGGTCACGACCACGTACAAATCAGTCTCGCCATTGATCAGGCGCAGGAAGAAAAAAGCAAACCAAGCATTATCATTGGACACACTGTCATGGCCAAAGGGGCAGCTACTGTGGAAGGCGACTTCCATACCCACGGTTCGCCGTTGTCGCCGGAAGAAATTGCCGCTACCAAAACCAAAAACGGGTTGCCGGCCGATCAGGATTTTTACGTTCCGGAAGAAATTTACGACCATTTCCGTTCCCATCACAAAGAGCTGAAAAAGGCGGTAAACCAGTGGAAAGAACGCATAAAAGAAAAATCGGCTAAGGATGCCGGCTTTGCGCAAAAGCTGGAAGCCGTCCTGAAAGATGAGCTCATGCCGGAATTGAAACTTCCAGAATTCAAACCGGGCGAAAAGCTGGCCACCCGCGCCTCGTTCGGGAAAACACTGACTTTCTTTGCACAGCAAACCGACACGATCCTCGGCGGCTCAGCCGACCTGGAACCTTCCAACAACACGAAAGCGTATGCCGATGTTTCGGGTGAATTTACCCGCGACAACCGCAGCGGACGCAACCTTTCGTTTGCCGTACGCGAGTTTCCCATGGC
The DNA here is from genome assembly GCA_027018745.1 of Bacteroidales bacterium. Taxonomy (GTDB): domain Bacteria; phylum Bacteroidota; class Bacteroidia; order Bacteroidales; family F082; genus Sulfidibacterium. The sequence continues at coordinate 4,309 of JALUYM010000003.1, forward strand.
TACCATTCTGAACGGCATTGCGCTGCACGGCGGTTTCCGGCCGTTTGGCGCCACTTTCCTGGTCTTTTCCGACTATGCCAAACCGGCCATGCGGTTGTCGGCTTTGATGAAATTGCCGGTGCTGTACACTTTTACCCACGATTCGTTTTATGTGGGAGAAGATGGCCCCACGCACGAGCCCGTTGAACAGTTTGCCGGCCTGCGTTCGCTGCCCGGCCTGTACGTCTTCCGGCCGGCCGATGCCCGCGAAACGGCCGCCCTGCTCCGGCTGGCTTTTACCACCAACGACAAACCCTCGGCTTTTGCTTTCACCCGTCAGGGCGTTCCCACCCTGGACGTGGACGGTGTGGAGGAAAAAGCCCTGAAAGGCGCTTACATCGTATCCGGCAACGAAAACGAAAAACCCGATATCATCCTGATAGCCAGCGGTTCGGAAGTCCACCTGGCTTTGGATGCCGCCAAACGGATTTCCGGAAAAAAAGTCCGGGTGGTCAGTATGCCTTCCATGGAACTTTTTGAAGAGCAGCCGCAGGAATACAAAGATACCATTTTACCGCAAGAGGTAAAATACCGCGTCAGCCTGGAGGCAGCCAGCACCTTTGGATGGGCAAAATATGTGGCCGATGGCTGGAGCTTCGGGCTGGACCATTTCGGTGCCTCCG
>JALUYM010000004.1 GCA_027018745.1 Bacteroidales bacterium
CTATGAAAAACACAAGATCTTTCTGTATAAAGAAGACTTTGAAAAATTTGTAAAAGGGCTTGATGCTGCCATTCGTTTTATTGAAACGGGGGAGGTGCCGGAAGAGCCGTTACATGAGGAAGAAAACCAATCTGTTGAAGAGGCTAAAACTGAAATTGATCTGGATTTTGACGATTTGGGAAATGAAAAAATACAATCTGAGGATTAACAGGTTGGTGCATGCATGTCGTTCTTTCCAACACTTTTTCTTCGGGTTGTTCATAACTTTGACATGCCGAAATGGTTCATGGGAAAAGGAAATAGTATTTTTGTACAATAAGTTGTGAATTATGGGGAAAACTATTGCCATTGCTAACCAAAAGGGAGGAGTTGGGAAAACCACTACTGCTATTAGTTTGGCTGCCAGCCTGGCGGTATTGGAATATAAAACGTTGCTGGTAGATGCAGATCCACAGTCCAATGCCACGTCAGGTATTGGGATGGACCCGAAAAAAATAAAAACCAGTATTTACGAATGCATGATCGATGACATTGATCCCAAAAATGTTATCCTGAATACCTCCACGCCCAACCTGGATTTATTGCCCTCGCATATTGACCTGGTAGGTGCTGAAATAGAAATGGTTAATATGCCAAACCGTAACAAAAAAATGCGGCGGGTCATTGATAAAATCCGCGATGATTATGACATGATTATTATTGATTGTTCGCCATCGCTTGGGTTGGTAACTGTTAATGCCCTCGCTGCTTCCGATTCAGTAATTATTCCGGTACAATGCGAATATTTTGCACTTGAAGGGCTTGGCAAATTATTGAATACCATTAAAATAGTACAAACCAACCTGAATAATAATTTGGATATCGAAGGTATTTTGCTGACCATGTTCGATATTCGTTTGCGGCTGTCGAAGCAGGTGGTGGAAGAGGTGAAAACACATTTTCAGCATTTGGTTTTTGATACCATCATCAACCGGAATACCCGTTTGGGAGAAGCTCCGAGTTACGGAAAATCAATCATTATGCATGATGCCCAAAGTACCGGCGCCATCAATTATTTGAACTTTGCCAGGGAATTGCTCCAAAGGAATGATATGACAGGTATTAAAAATTCTGAAAGACAAATAAACACTACGGATGACAACTAATAAGTCAACAAAAAAAGTATTGGGAAGGGGATTGGATGCCATATTAAGCAGTCCCGACACAGACATTACTTCCAAGGATATATCCGGGAACTACGTGGCCGGAGCTATTGCCGAACTGGATGTGGATAAAATAGATGCCAATCCTTTTCAGCCACGCAATGACTTTGATGAAATGATGCTTCGCGAGTTGGCTGATTCTATAAAAGCACAGGGGGTCATTCAGCCGGTTACTGTCAGGAAAATGGGGCGTGAACATTACCAGCTTATTGCCGGTGAGCGGAGGTTGAAAGCTTCCAAAATGGCAGGGCTCAGGACAATACCGGCTTTTATCCGGGTGGCTAATGATGAGCAGATGCTGGAAATGGCATTGATAGAGAATGTCCATCGGCAAAACCTGAATGCCATCGAGTTGGCTATCAGTTATAAACGTTTGATCGATGAATGTGATCTTACCCAGGAAAAATTGAGTGAAAAAGTGGGTAAAAGCCGGACAACGATTACTAATTTTCTGAGACTTTTGAAATTACCACCTGAAATACAGATAGCTTTGCGCGATGGGACTATTTCCATGGGGCATGCACGGGCATTGCTTGCAGTCGAACAGGAAGGTTCCCAGCTCAGACTGCTGAAAATAATCCTGGATGAAGGGCTGAGTGTTCGCCAGATCGAACAAATGGTGCGTGACCTGAACCATCCTCCTTCCAAAAAGAAAAAACCTAAAACTGCCGAATTGCCCGAAAAATACAAAAAAATTACTGCTGAATTAAGCGATATTCTGGGGACTAAAGTTAGTTTGAGAAGAAACAATAAAGGAGCCGGCAGCATCGTTATTGCTTTCAATGATGACGAAGGGTTGACACGTGTTGTTTCTGTTCTTGAGAAAAAGTAATTCTGTGAATGTTCATAAACTGCGAAATATTTTATATGTCTGCTTTTTAGCGGTTTTGACCCTGGCTTCTGCGCCACCGGTGTCGGCACATCCTTTTCCTGAAAAAGAAAAAAAACATAAAACAACTTCTCATAAAAAAAAATATCCCCCTCGCGATCCGAAAAAAGCTACCCTGATGGCCATGCTTCCCGGTTTGGGGCAAATTTATAACCACAAATACTGGAAAGTACCTATTGTGTACGCCGGCTTTGTGGTTATCGGTTATTTTGCCGTAACCAACCGTCGTTATTATGAGACTTTCCGCAATGCCTATAATTGCAAAGTGATAAACCCAAAATGCAAAAATCCTCCTGTTGCCCAAAAATATACCGTGCAGACTTTAAGGATAATAAGGGATTATTACCGGCGAAATATGCAGCTTTCTTATATTATTGGCGGAGGCTGGTATCTTTTGCAGATGATAGATGCCAACGTAGATGCCCATTTGTCGCACTGGAATGTTTCCAGTAACCTGTCGCTGGATATAGCTCCTTCTGTTCAACCTGCCAATATTCCCAATTCACCCATATATAAGGGAATTAGCCTTCGTTTTAAATTTTAACATTAATAACTGATTATGAAAAAACTAACCTTACTTTCTGTCTGCTTATTGTTAACGACAATGGCCTTTTCGCAACAAAAAATCCCGTTAAACAACTCCGTCTACGATCATTGGAAAGACCTGAAAAATGCTGTTATTTCCAATGATGGGCGATATGTTTCCTATGAGATTGATCCCCAGCAGGGCGATGGCTGGCTGTATGTGTATAATGTCCGCCAGGCTGTGCTCGATTCGTTCCCGCGCGGACATTATGCCCGGTTTATGCCTGGCAGTGAAGCGCTGGTCTATCAGATCAGGCCTTTTTTTGAAGAGGTGTTAAAGATGGAACGAAAAGGAGTAAAGAAGAGTAAATTACCCAAAGATTCTCTCGCCGTTTACATGTTAAAAACAGGATTTCTGAAAAAGTTCGGGCAAATTCAGAAGGTGGCAATCCCTCAAAAAGCTTCTGGCTGGATATCTATCCTTATGAAAGAGCAAACAAAAACCCGGCAAAAAGGCACTGAAACCAAACCGGTTGAAAACCAAAAGAAAAAAAATAAAAATCTGAAAAAAGCACAGGGATCCCTGTTGGTACTATATAATGTGAATACGGGTGATTCTATGGCATTTGACCATGTTACCCATTTTCAATTGTCGAAAAACGGAAAGCTTTGTGTTTTTTCACAGGTACCACGCGACAGTGTGGAAAAGGTGAAAGTCCTTGCTTTTAATACAGACAAGCATAAAATAATTTCAATATATGATGCTTGTGCATTCGTGAAAAATGTGGCTGTGGATGAAGCGGGAGATCAGGTTGCTTTTACTTTTTCCAAAGATACGGTGAAAAACAAAGCCTATGGTTTGTATTATGTTGACATGAAAAATAATAAAAAGGTTCTCGTTTCCGGAAAACATTTTGATAAACTGCCAAACGGATGGTCTGTCAGTACACATGGTGCCATTTATTTTAACAAGACGGGGTCGGAACTCTATTTTGGTACGGCACCCAAACCATTGCCTCCTCTGGAGGACACACTGGCCCCTTTCGAAAAAGTACGTCTTGATATCTGGACTTATCATGATACGTTACTCCAACCGCAACAGTTAGTGCAGTTGAAAAGGGAAAAAAACCGTAGTTATGTATGTGTTTTTTACCCGGAAGATGAGAAACTGGTACAGCTTGCTTCGCCCAAAATGAAAGAAGTACGTATCAATCCCAAAGCTACGGGTGTTTACAGCCTTGGTTTCGACAACCGGCCTTATTTGAAAATGACTTCGTGGATTGGGGAGTGGTATCGCGATGTTTATTTGGTAAACCGTCGAACGGGCCTGCGGAAACTGATCATCCCCAAGCTGGGTTCCCGTGTCAGCCTTTCGCCCGACCAAAATTATATTGCCTGGTACAATCTGCAGGACAGTGCCTGGTATGCTTATTCGGTGAAAGCAGGAAGGAGCCTGAACCTCACCGGAAAAATTCCGGTTCCTTTTTACAATGTGTTGAACGATGTGCCCAACATGGCACCCGCATATGGCATGGCCGGCTGGACCAAAAACGGGAAACTGGTCGTTTACGACCGGTACGATCTCTGGGAACTGGATCCTTCGGGGAAAACAGCTCCGATTAACCTGACTTCCGGTGTGGGTCGCAGGGAAAATATACGGTTTCGTTATGTGAGGCTTGACAAGGAAACACAAAATATTCCTGATAAAATACTGCTTTCCGCTTTTCAGCTTCGAAATAAAAAAGCTGGTTTCTATGCCCTGAACCTAAAAACCAGGAAACCGGAGAAACTGGTACTCAACGATTTTGCTTATTCCTATCCGCTGAAAGCGAAAAAAGCACCCGAAATTATCTGGCGCAAAGAAAGTTTCCGCCTATACCCTGACTTGTATATCAGTCATTACAATTTTACAGGAGCAAAAAAGATTTCTAATACCAATCCCCAGCAGAAGAACTATTTGTGGGGGACAGTGGACCTTGTGCACTGGGTAACTTTTAACGGTGACACCATGCAGGGACTACTTTACAAACCTGCAAATTTTGACCCAAACAAAAAATACCCCATGCTGGTTTATTTTTACGAACGTTATTCCGACCGGCTGCATCGTTATTATGCTCCACGCCCGAGCCGGTCGGTGATCAATTTCAGTTATTATGCCAGCAACGGATATCTGATTTTTGTTCCCGATATAAAATATACGGTAGGTTATCCCGGTGCCAGTGCATTCGATTGTGTGATCAGCGGTACTCAGTCAATGTGTGATCGTTATCCGTTTATAGACCGTACCAGGCTGGGCATGCAGGGACAGAGCTGGGGCGGTTATCAGTCGGCTTATCTGGTAACCCAAACT
>JALUYM010000005.1 GCA_027018745.1 Bacteroidales bacterium
CAGGTATAACCCTATTTTTTTGTTACAAAAACTGTTGTAATTCTGTTTCGGAGAAAGGCTCTCCTTTCATATCCGGATCCAGAACCACTTCCGGATTAAACGGTTGTATTTTGTAGTGATTTCCAAAACGTTTCCTCAGCTGCCGGATATGCTCCGGGTGGTGTAATCCTTTTATAACGGTTGTCCGAAATGTATATTCAAGCCCCGAATCCTCAATCAGCCTGACCGACCGCAAAATATTTTCAAAAAGCTGCTGATTCAGAATATTGCCTACCGCAAGATTGTAATAATCAAAGTTAAGAATATGCTTTATATCCATAGCAATAAAATCCAACAGGTTTTCTTTAAGCAAAGCACTGAGCACTTCGGGACGGGAACCGTTACTATCCAGTTTCACTTTCAAATCCAGCTCTTTTATCCTGCGTATAAAAGCGGGCAAACCGGGTTGCAACGTAGGCTCCCCGCCTGTAATGCAAACCGCATCAAGTAAATGTTGAAATCTTTTCAGATAACTAAAAACCTCTTGCTGATCGTACAAAGGACCGAATTTCCGGGGCAAAACCAAATCGGGATTATGGCAAAACCCGCACCGGAAATTGCAGCCTTGTGTAAAAACCACGGTACTGATATGGCCTGGAAAATCGATCAGGCTCTGTTTTTTAAATCCTGCTATTTTCATGTGAGTATTTTCTTTTTGCACAGCCCCGAAAGATCAGACTTCCTGAAGCAAAGGTTGCACTTCAATTTTTTTATCGAACAATTTACGGTCGGTAAACTCCGATTGTTTGCCATCGTTCCATTGGTCTACCGGACGGAGATAGCCCACAATACGCGAATACACTTCGCATTTGTTTTGTTTTCCTTCGGCTTCGCATTTCGGGCAATGCCGGTGTTCACCGTAAATATACCCGTGTTCGGGACAAATGCTAAAGGTGGGCGTGAGCGTAAAATAAGGCAGTTTAAAATTCTCACAAACCACTTTTACCAGTTTTTTCACCGACTCCGGCGGCAACTGGCTTTCGCCCACAAACGTGTGAAATACCGTTCCGCCCGTGTATTTTGTTTGCAAACTGTCCTGCCACTCAAGGGCTTCAAAAATGTCATCCGTAATCCCAACAGGCAACTGGCTTGAGTTAGTATAATAAGGTGCCGCACCGGTTTCCCTCACCTGTTCTTCGTTGGCGGTTATAATGTCGGGATATTGTGCTTTGTCGAGTTGTGCCAACCGGTAAGTGGTCCCTTCGGCAGGCGTGGCCTCGAGATTGTAAATGTGGCCGGTTTCCCGCTGAAATTCCTGCAGTTTTACCCGCATAAAATCCATGAGCTTTTCCGCCCGGGTTTTCCCCTCCATGGTAGCAATGTGTACCCCCCAGAAATTCAGCAAAGCCTCGTTCATACCGATAAGTCCGATGGTAGAAAAATGGTTATCCCAATAGGATTCGTTGCGGAGTTTTATGTTGCGCAGGTAAAAACGGGAATAGGGATACAAGCCATCCTCCGTCAGTTTTTCTATCAGCTTGCGTTTGATTTCGAGACTATCTTTGGCCAACACCATCAGTTTCTCCACTTTCTGGTAAAGTTCGTCCTCTGTTTTCGATTCATAGGCTACACGGGGAAGGTTTAAAGTAACCACACCGATAGAACCGGTCAGCGGATTGGCGCCGAAAAGTCCGCCTCCGCGCGATTTCAGCTCCGTGGTATCCAGGCGCAAACGGCAACACATGGAACGCACATCATCGGGCGACATGTCGGAATTCACAAAATTGGAAAAATAGGGAATGCCGTACTTGGCTGTCATTTCCCAAATAGGTTCGCGGCTGGCATTGTCCCAGTCGAAATCCCGGGTAATGTTATAGGTGGGAATGGGAAATGAAAATATCCGTCCGTTGGCATCGCCTTCGGTCATCACTTCGGCAAAAGCTTTGTTGAACATATCCATTTCGGGCTGGTAATTACCGTAAACCGAATCCTGCATCTTACCACCAATAATCACCCCGAGGTTTTTCATATTTTCGGGCACCACCAGGTCGAGCGTAACGTTGGTAAACGGGGTTTGAAAACCGACCCGGGTCGGAACATTCATATTGAACATAAATTCCTGCAAAGCCTGTTTCACCTCATTATACGAAAGCCCATCGTACCGGATAAAAGGGGCCAGATAGGTGTCGAAATTGGAAAATGCCTGTGCTCCGGCGGCTTCGCCCTGCATGGTGTAAAAGAAATTGACAATTTGCCCCAGCAGCGTACGAAAATGTTTGGCCGGACGGCTTTCCACTTTTCCCGGTACGCCACGGAATCCTACCATAATCAGCTCCTGCAAATCCCAGCCCACACAGTACACGCTCAGGTAACCCAAATCGTGAATATGGATACTGCCTTCTTTGTGCGCCCGGGCAATCTCTTCCGGGTATATTTTGTTCAGCCAGTACTGGGCACTGATTATGGTGGAAATGTGCTGGTGCATTCCCTGTAATGAATAGCTGGAATTGGCACTCTCTTTTATCCGCCAGTCGTTGTTGTTCAGGTACTGGTCAACAAGGTCAATATTGGAAAACAGCTCCTTTACGTTACGCATATTTTCGTGCTGTTTTCTGTAAAGAATGAAAGCTTTGGCCGCTTTGTAAAGCTTTAAGTTAAAAAGTTCGGATTCCACGGCATCCTGTATTTCTTCCACGGTGGGAACAGGAGCAGGAAGTTTTTGAACCACTTTTTGCGTAATGCTTTCTGCCAGCATTCTGTCGGGTTGGTTTACGGCACGCAAAGCCTTGAAAACGGCAAATGTGATTTTGCCGGCATCGAACGGCACACAACGGCCATCCCGTTTTTGAACGGTTTTCATCATACCATTAATTTCCATAGTTATTTCATTTAAGTTAAACAATTAATGGTAGCACAGGTTAAATACAAGAAAGGTGATCAGTCTTTCTTCGCTTTTCACCCGAAAGCTACGAGACATAACCAAAACTGACAGGTCTTCCGGCTTTTCCGGCTTTTTCTGCCTTCCCATCCCGCTTAACGCGAAACAGTGGCGTGGTAAAAAAGCATACTACCCTGCACAACAGGGTCGGAATTACGGCTGCGGGGACAGCTACTGATTTTCACAGTATTCCCTACATCAATTTTGTATGGTAAAAGTAATTTTTTCTTCCCTTTTTGGGAAATGCTTATGCGAAACTTATTAACGTAGAAATGAACAGTGTCCGAAAACGTTATTTTTTGTTGATGTTAAACAACGTCTTCCCGCTCTTAAAGTTTTTCACCCCTTCATCCAAAAATTTGATGAAATGGTCCACATTAAGATCATAAGCTTTAGGCTGTACCAGCACATTGCCTTTGTTATCCATGAGTACGTAAAAAGGCTGGGCATTTACCCCGAATTTTGTTATCTGAAAATCGGCATCTTTTTTGCCGAGAGTTTTCATCATCTTACCGTTGTACGAAGACCTGACCCATTCGTCTTTGGGGAGTTTGTATTTGTCATCCACGTAAAGTGCAAGAATAACATATTTATTCCGTAATATTTTAAGCACCCGCGGGTCGGACCACACGTTGGCTTCCATTTCGCGGCAATTTACACATCCATGGCCGGTGAAATCGATAAAAATCGGTTTGTTTTGCTTTCTTGAACAGGCCACCGCCTGTTTGTAATCGAAGTATCCCTCTAACCCAAGCGGCAAATGCAGAAATTCATGGTACCTGGGCGTTTCGCATATCTCTTTAGGTTCCGAAGCGTTTCCGTTGTATCCATACACCTGCAGGTTCTCCCGCACAATTTTATTCATGTTAAAATCCATCGTATTTAGCGGCGGCAGATATCCCGACAAGGCTTTCAGGGGTGCGCCAAACATTCCGGGAACCATGTAAACGACAAAGCTAAAGGTTATGATGGCCAGCAGCAATCTCGGCACCGTTACATGCTTTACCTCCGAATCGTAAACAAACTTAAGTTTTCCTAGCAGATAAAGCCCCAGCAGGAAGAAAATAACAATCCACAGGGCAAGATAAACTTCCCGGTCAAGGATATGCCAGTGATAGGTCTGGTCGGCAATACTCAGGAATTTCAATCCCAGCGCAAGCTCCAAAAATCCCAGTACCACCTTCACCGAGTTAAGCCAGCCACCCGATTTGGGCAGGTTGGAAAGCCAGGAAGGGAAGAAAGCAAATAAGGTGAACGGCATGGCAAAAGCCAGCGAAAAGCCAAACATCCCCACAATGGGTTTCAATATCTGCCCTCCGGCCGATTCCACTAAAATGGTTCCCACGATGGGGCCGGTGCAGCTGAAAGAAACCAGCACGAGTGTCAACGCCATGAAGACAGGGCCGAGAAAACCGCCTTTGTCTGCCCGTTGGTCTGTTTTGTTCACTGCCCAGTGCGGCAGCGAAATTTCAAACATACCAAAAAACGAAAAGGCAAAAATCATAAAAACAAGGAAGAATATGATGTTCGGCACCCAGTTTGTACTAAGCCAGTTGGCAATGTTGGGGCCGGCAATCACTGCCAGTACCGAACCGATAAGCGTATAAATGAGGATAATGCTGAAACCATACAGCAAGGCCTGCCTTTTGCCTTTTGCCTTTTCTTCGCCTTCTTTCATAAAAAAGCTCACCGTCATGGGAATCATGGGAAAAACACAAGGTGTCAGTATCCCTATCAGGCCTCCGAGAAAAGCAAGTACGAAGAAGCCCCACAGTCCTTTTTTCCTTCCGCCAATGGTAATCTGGTCTTTTCCTGAAGTAATTTTTTTTGTGCTGACTACTGCTTTTGTGGCTGCCGGTTTTACTTTTCCCAAATCAAAAGAGAAGTCCACATCTTGCGGTGGCAGGCACTGGGTGTCATCACAACACATGAAATTCAGGCTGCCTTTTACCGTGGCGCCTGGTTTGTTCAGCTTTACTTTTTGTACAAAACTGACACTGTCGGCATAATATTTCAACTCCATGTTGAAATTCTTATCAAACTCCTG
>JALUYM010000006.1 GCA_027018745.1 Bacteroidales bacterium
GGCGCCAAATCCGTTGACCTGAAACTGGGAAACTCCAAAGAAGACGTAAAAAGCGGGGATACATTACGCGGAAGCGTGGAAGTTACCTTAAAAGAAGAAGTAAATTCGGCGTTGGCGCCCATGAAAGAACGGGCTGAGCGCATACTTTCTAATGTGGATACGCTGGTTAAAAGTTTAAGTGGTATTTTTACAAAGAATGGGGAGGGAAATTTGAAAACAAGTATTTCAGATATTGCCGGTACCCTCCATAATTTAAGAATTACGACTGCTCAGCTTAAAGAGATGGTTAAAGACAACAAAGTGCATGTTGATAGCACGTTAGCAAATCTTGATTCACTTTCGGGTGCATTGAGTAGTAGTCGTGAAAATTTGAAGGCTATTATTTATAACTTTAAAAATGTCAGCGATTCGTTGTCGACTGCCGATCTGGCCGGAACAATCAGGCAAACAAAAGCTTCACTGGAACACATCAACCAATTGTTGGCAAATATCAATAAGGGAAAAGGAACGGTCGGTCAGCTGGTGGTAAACGACAGCCTTTATCTCGAATTGAACAAATCGGTGAAAGACCTGGATAAGCTGCTGATAGACCTGCGCAAAAACCCGCACCGTTATCTTAAATTTTCAGTGTTTTAAAACCGTGAGGCCGGTATTTTTTTCTTTATAAAAATATCGTATTTTGACCGGGGCCGCAATGCCTCTTGCCACGAAAAACCTTGCAGGATCCTGTCCTTCGGGGGCAGGACTTTTTCCGGATACATGGTTTCAGAAGCTTTTTCTATATAATTAATGGTTTTTATATCATTATTTTTCACACCAATGACCATATAACTCGCCTCTGCTTTGTTGATCCCGATCAAATGTTTATGGTCATCCCTCACCCAATAGATTGATTGGGCATTGCCATCTACTTTAACACGATAAATCTGGTTATGATAAAAATAGCCAACCATATCACGACCTTCAATCTGGTTAAAATTATTCAGGCTATCCCGGGAAATGATGAAGGCATTGTTGAAAAGTGTCAGTGAATCCATTTGGTTATTATGGATAGCCAGGAAAATTGAATCGGCTGTCAATTGGTTTTTACCTGTCCACAAAACAGGAGCCTTGTAAAGCCTGATGACCGAGTCGCTCACGGCATAAGCTATCGAATCGCATTTCCCCTGCAAATCTGTTCTGTAAAATTGCACCCAATGATAGGCCAGCATTTTTTTTGCTTTATGTTTCCGGTTAAAATAAACCCACAGGGTATCAGCATGTAAAAACATAGAGTCTTGTTCATCGTATGTGATGGCCACTGCACTGTCGGTAACAAAAGTAACCCCTCGGTTATTCCATATTTCAGCAAGCCTGCCTTTTACCAACAAACTGTGCAGCGTGTCGAGCACCCGGATATGGCCGAATGCGCGCCCAAAACCGGTGTGATTATTATAATCAATGCTGTCGGCAGTCAATTGCTGCTGGCTGCTCGCTATTTCCGGACGCTTTCGCATTTGGACAAGGTGAGTACCGGTGTTGTACCAACCATCCACACATTTAACCATGCTATGGTTTCCTTTGATAAAAGTTGGCCCTTTAAAATAAGCGGTTTTATTTATTGTGTTGTAGATGAGTGTATCAGCATGTGTTTGCTGGTCGGGATTGGTAAGGACAACGTTTTTTTTGAAATAAAAGATTTTTGTATTTGTATTGTAAAACCCGAATCTGCTTTTTAATGTATTGGAATCGGAAACAATGGTACCTCCCGTATCATAATAAGCTATTCCGGTTAGACGGTTATACACCAAATGCCGGGTGGTCAATAATGCTTTGGGATCAATTAGTTTTACTTTTCCAAAAAGCTCTCCGATCCTGGTTTTTCCGTTATAATGCAAACGATCGCCAAAAATATTCAAGGTATCATTGACATTGATATGAACATGGCCGAAAGCATCAAGGCTTCTTGTTTTGTCGTTCAGATAAGCACTGTCAGAAAGAAAAAGGATAGAATCCTGTTTTAGTTCAACATGTCCGATGAGTTGTTGGATATTTTTGTTAAAACGGGCATTGTATTGATAATGATCTGCATGAATAATCTGAATCCGTGTTTTTTGCTGGGCAACAGCAGGAGTTGCCGCCAGCAATATCATTGCAGCAAGCAGAAAAAAAGGACCAGATATTTGTATACGGTCAGGCAAGTTCAGCTCTTTTTGCAAAAATAGATGATTTAAAAGAAGACTTCACAGGTAAAAAAACAAAAAATACCCCATCCTGATTTTTCTCTGTAAAATTGTATTTGCCGCTTATAAAAATCGATATTCCGGCAACCGGCCCGACTTCATAAAACCGCTTTACCACTTTAATTCAAGCACTTTAAAGCCTTTGGTCTCATAATTATGAATAGCGATATTTTTGGATTTTCGGGCCTGTGAAATCGTGGGAAAACCATTTTCAATAATTTCGGCCTGGTTAAACTTTGGCCAAAACGAATAAGTCTTTCTGATTATCTCATTAAAATGCCGTTGCAGTTCATATTCTTTTTTTTGTCTTTTAACAGGACTGAAAAACACATAATATCCCTTTTTTCCGGTTCTGTATAAATCGCAGTAACAGGAAGCAAAAACATAGAAATAAATATTTTTTTTCATAGGGGGTACGGTGGTATTATAAAAGAATATCCCGTTTTCACCTTTTATTTCCTGTTGTGGTTTTTTCAGGGTATCGCTACGCATTAGGACATTGCGGTATATTTTGACATGAAAACCATTTTGTGCCGAAAGGCCCGGAATCAGAACATCCAGATCACTATTCAGATTTTCATTGCCAAAAAAACCATCACTCATATATAATCCGGAGAAACCGGAATGAATACCAGTAAAAGCCTTTGCCTGCAACAGAGTACTAAAAGCAAGCATCACAAAAAAGAAAACTCTTTTAATCATGGGGATAAAAGACTAATATCAATTTCAAAATTACACATTATTCCCAGACAAACCATAAAATTTATCCTTTCTTAAAATGGTATAGAAGCCACAAAATCCAAAAAGCGGAATAAATTTTTGCGGGCAGTATCAAATAACCTGTCATTGGCCAATATTTCTTCGGGTGTTTGTACAAAAGGGCCACCGGTCAGGTCTCCGGCAGCATATTGAAGCAACAGACGAACGTTTTCAGCCTTTACTTCCCAGTGAAATTGCAGCCCGAAAACCTGGTTGTTCCACACAAAAGCCTGGTTTTCGGTAGCTTGCGAAGAAAACAAAGGGATGGCCTGCATCGGCAGGCTAAAAGTATCACCGTGCCAATGGAAAGCGGGAATTGTTTCATCGGGGAAAAGAGATAAAAGTGCATGGTGTGCGTTTCTGTCCTTTCGTACAGGAAACCATCCTATCTCTTTGTACTTATTGGGAAAGACTTTTGACCCCAGCATTTCGGCGAGGATCTGTGAACCAAGACAAATCCCTACCATTTTTTTTCCGGCAGCAAGACAATTTTTCAAAAACGCTTTTTCCTGCACCAGCCAGGGGTAAGCAATGGTTTCATTCAGGTTCATTGGTCCGCCCATAATTATCAGCAAATCAAAATCAAGTTGCTGCGGAACCTCTTCCCGCCTGAAAAACCGGGTAAAACTTACCGGAAAATTTCCGGCTTGTGCCCAGTCCAAAATAAATCCTGCATTTTCAAAAGGAACATGCTGTAAAATATGTATCTTCATAAACTTACTATTTAACTATGCTTTCGTTTGTTTTTGTCAGATAAAGGCATGCCGCAAATGTTTTTATTTCGTCACCGAAAGATGGGCTGAAACAGTATCTATTACAGCCATATTCTTTTGTTTTTTAACTTTTTTGATCCAGGTAGTTTCTATGGCAGTACGGATAGCTTTAATGGTTGTGGTATCATTCACAATACTCCAGTCGAGTGATTTGTTCAGGGTAGTATTGTCGCTGTTATCATTAAAAAATAAGATTGCTTTTAAGTCGGGATACTTTTCGGGCAGGTCAGTGAATGCATTTTTAAACCATACGCTGCGCTGTCCGCCAACGGTCAGGCTTCCCATTTCCGTAATCATCAACGGTTTATGAAACGCATCGAGCTGCTGGTAATAGTTTCCGAAAATTTCTTTGAATGTCCACCATTTCGACCAGGAAGCTACAGTTCCGTAGTTCAGTGCCCCAACGCCCACCCAGTCCACATAGTTTTTCCCGGGGTAATATTCATTGTAATGCAAATAAGCCGGTTGCGGGGCCCAAATCCACAAGACATTTTTCACCTTCATTTCACGGAATATATCGACCACATGCCGCCAGGCGGCAACAAATTCCTTGGGTTTGTTGTTTTGCGGGCCCCACGGATAACGGTACGGGTCATTCATTTCGTGGCCCAGCCGGATAAAAACAACATGACTAAACTTTTTCACGTTACGTGCCCATTTTTTTATGTAAAAGTCATACTCTCCCTTTGCCACAGCAGCCATGCCGTTTATGTTGGGATCTGCCACCCGTGGCAAATTGTGTTCTTCGCGGTTAAAATCGTTCAACCAGGGTTCCCAGGTAATTAAAGGGGTAGAACCAAGATCATAAATGGCTTTGGCATACAACATGGGAAATTGTTCGTTTTCTTTGTCGCCCCAGGCAATATAAATCTGTATCAATGCCAGCGGGGCATGCAACTCTTTGTCTAATTTCAGGATATTATCAAAACTATTTTGGTAATGGTTGTCGAATGCCCCCAACAGAATTGTGTCGGGGTGCCGGAGCAAAGCCGCATTGTTCCGGTATTTATTAAACCAGGCCAGTTCTTTGGACCGTACCGGCTCCCGTCCCATTAACAGAAAATTATGTTCCACATCAACCACTTTATCTCCCAATGTATTCAATATTTCTGAAATAGGGCCGCTGGATTGTTTCCCGAGAAAGACA
>JALUYM010000007.1 GCA_027018745.1 Bacteroidales bacterium
CCGTAATAACAAAACAGTGGCAGTGCTCGACTTTTACAAATTTTTGCTAAACGGAGTGCTGCCGGGCAATATGCGGCTTCAGGACCAGGATATTGTGTTTGTCTCTCCTTATACCGACCGGGTTGAAATCAAAGGGCAGGTGAAACGCAGTGACATGTATTTCGACATGAAACCCAATGAAACATTGAAAGACCTGATTCATTTTGCCGGAGGGTTTACCGGTAAAGCTTATACCGGCCAGATAAAAATATTCAGGAATACTGCTACTGAAAA
The DNA here is from genome assembly GCA_027018745.1 of Bacteroidales bacterium. GTDB lineage: Bacteria > Bacteroidota > Bacteroidia > Bacteroidales > F082 > Sulfidibacterium. Next base: position 274 of record JALUYM010000007.1, read on the forward strand.
GAAAATACTGGTGGTAAACGCCTCACAGGAGGATACCACCAAACTGAAAAACGGGGATGTGGTAGTAGTGGATTCTGTCTTGAGCCGTTTCGAAAACAGGGTGCAGATCACCGGAGCGGTCATGCGCCCGGGAGAGTTTGCCCTGGACAGTAACATGACCCTGCGGCAACTGATAAAAAATGCCGATGGCCTGCGGCAGGATGCTTACCGGAAACGGATCACCGTTTACCGGTTAAAAAAAGACATGATACGGGAAACGGTTTCCCTGAACCTCGCCCGTCTTTTGAAATCCGACAGCGTTTTTATGCTCCGAAGGGAAGATTCTGTTCACATTCCTTCCGTGTTTGATATCCATGAAAAATCATATCTGCAAATAGATGGCCAGGTGGCCAAGCCGGGTTTGTATCCTTATACACAGAATATCCGCCTCGGCGACCTGATCATTCAGGCAGGAGGTATGCTACAGTCGGCATCTATGGCCCATATCGACATTGCGCGAAGAGTGGTGGATACTGTTTCGGGAAGACAACAAACCAACCGGCTGGCACAGACTTTTCGATTTAACATAGGAAAAGATTTACGGCTGTCGGACACAGCTAAAAACTTTAAACTCTCACCCTTTGATCATGTTTTTGTGAGAAAAGCAGCTACCTATACTCCTCAGCTCATGGTTTCCATTAGCGGACAGGTTAATTTCCCCGGAAAATATGCCATTCAAACCCGCAATGAACGCGTTTCCGATTTGATTAAACAGGCCGGAAACCTGACGCCCCAGGCATTTGTAAAAGGAGCCAGCCTGATCCGGAAACGAACTTTTCAGTTACTTCATCAGAAAGCCCTGGAAACAATTAACAACGCTAACAATGCCAGTAAAAATAAGATCATCAGCCTGAACTCAAAATATAATGTGATTGGCCTTGATCTGGCGAAGATACTTCAACATCCCGGTTCCCCTGCCGATCTTATTTTACGTCCGGGCGATTCTATCCGTATCCTGCGCAGATCACAAACCGTAGAAGTACGGGGCGCTGTCTACAGGCCCAACGTGATTCCTTATGTGGAAGGCTGGACCCTGCGGCAATATATTTCAAATGCCGGAGGCTTTACCAAAGATGCCATCAGAAGAAACATTTATGTGATTTATGCCAACGGTTCGGTGAAAAAAACTTCCAGTTTCCTGTTCAACAGTTATCCGAAAATTGAACCGGGAGCAGAAATCATAGTTCCGCTCAAGCCTAAAAAACATAACCGGTTGAGCGCCGGTACCGTTATCGGCCTGTCTTCTGCCCTGGCATCGCTTTCGTTGATGGTTGTTACCATTGTAAAAACCATAAAACCCTAAACAGACATGGAATCAACAGGAAGAAAAGATACAGTTCGCCCCAACGGAACGGATCCCGACATAAAAACAATCCTGATGCAGATTTACCGTGGGCGCAAGACAATTTATTATGCCCTCGCTGTCGCTTTTGTCCTTGCCATTATTCTGGTTATCCTCACACCCCGGCAATATGATACCAAAGTGGTGCTGCTGGCTGAGTCAAATGCCAGAAGTAGTGCTTCCGGTCTGCTGGGACAACTGGGAAGTATGTCCGGCGTGAATATCGGCAATCTGCTCGGTCTGAACCTGGGAAATCCGTCATCCAATGAGGCACTTACTTCCGACCTGTATCCCGAAGTGGTAAAAAGCACCCCTTTTCTGCTGGATGTGCTGCAACAAAAAATCACTGATTCCAGGAACCACAAAACCATGACGGTGGAAGAATACCTTAAAAAATATACCCATCCTTCCCCCGCCGGCATCCCTGGTTATATTCTGAATAAAATGAGAAGAAAACACAAAAATATCCTGTATGTAAAACATTTCCGGAAAGGGGTCATCAAATTGTCCAGGGAGCAGGAGGATTTGCTCAAAACGTTGAATGATATGATACAGGTTGAGGTACAGGACCAGGGAAATAAACTGCTGAAACGGAAAAGCAAGGTGTTCAGTGTAACGGTGGAAGCACAGGATCCGTTGGTGTCGGCACTTTTAGCCGATTCGGTGGTCAGCTGCCTCAAACGTTATGTGGTGAATTACAATACCCGGAAAGCACAGAAAGACCTGAAGTTTATTAAAACATTGTTTCTGAAAGCAAAAAAGGATTTTTATGCCAGACAAAAAGCGCTCGCCGATTACAGCGACAGCAACAGCAATGTGATCCTTGCATCAGTTAAAATTCAAAAAGAAAGGTTACAAAAGGAATATGATCTCGCTGCCAGCGTTTACACCAGTCTGGCACGAATGCTAGAAAAAGCCAAAATTCAGGTTCAGGACCGCACGCCGGTGCTGACCATTCTTCAGCCACCGGTGGTGCCCCTCAAAAAAAGTGCACCCAAAACCACATTGATTATCATCGAAATGCTTCTGGTCGGCGGCTTTGTCGGCTTTAGTATAGAGCTGATAAAAGTTATGCTGCATCCCCCTGATGGCGGATAAACCAAACGGTCGGTTCTTGAAATTTCCGTAATTTTTTAAAAAAGGGAAAAATGGTAAAGCGGATATTTGATATGGTTTTTGCCGGTTTGGGCCTCATTGCATTGTCTCCGGTATTGCTGGTGGTTGCTTTGCTTATCATGGTTGTGGATGGGGGAAATCCCTTTTTTGTCCAACAGCGTATAGGTCAAAACGGGCGCCCTTTTCTTCTGATAAAAATGAAAACTATGAAACCAGGCCCTGTTTCCGGAAAAAACGATTTTGAAGCAGGTGATACATCGCGGATAACGCCGTTGGGGAAAATGTTGCGAAAAACGAAGCTGGATGAACTTCCCCAGCTGATCAATGTATTGAAAGGGGACATGTCGCTGGTGGGGCCGCGTCCGGAAGTGAAAAAATGGACAATGGTTTATCCTGAAAAATGGGAAATTGTCCATCGTGTGAAACCGGGAATAACCGATAATGCCTCCATAGTATTCAGAAATGAAGAAGAACTGCTGGCAGGAACCATGCATCCTGATAGTACCTACCGGAACGATATCTTACCCCAAAAACTGGACATGTATACCGACTATGTCTATAACCGTTCCTTTTCGGGAGACATGAAAATAATTTTTAAAACCATTAAATCCGTTTGGCTGGATTGAAAAAAAAGATGACCATTCCTTTTGCCAGGGTGCCTGTTGCAATCAATGAGCAAAAGTATGTACAGGAAGTGCTGGAAAGCGGTTGGCTGACAACGGCTTCCAAAGCTGCTGCGTTGGAAAAGAAATTTGCCCGGGTGGTGCAGGCAAAATATGCCTGTGCCGTTAATTCGGGGACTGCGGCTTTGCATTTGGGGCTGGAAGCCCTTGGTGTTAAACCCGGTGATCGCGTTTTTGTCCCCTCCATGACTTTTACGGCTTCCGCCGAGATTATCCGGTATCTGCAGGCCGATCCTGTGTTTCTGGATACGGAATACGGAACCAATCTGATCACTCCCGGAATCCTGGAAGAAGCCATTGCATTGCATCCGGATGTACGCTTTCTTATCGTGGTGCATTACGGAGGCCAGGCTGCCCCGATGGTTTCGGATGAAAACCAGGCTGGGATACTGGAGATTTGCAATAAATATGGAATAAAAGTGCTGGAAGATGCAGCACATGCTTTTCCTGCCCGGCTGGGCGAGCGGATGGTCGGCTCCCTCGGTGATGTGACCTGTTTCAGCTTTTATGCCAACAAGCCTCTTACAACAGGCGAGGGAGGAATGCTGACAACCCGGAATAAAGAAATTTACGACAGGGTAAAAAAAATGCGGTTGCATGGCATCGACCATGATGTGTGGGACCGGTTTACCGAAAACAAACCTTCCTGGGAGTATGATGTGGTGGAGGCAGGATACAAATATAATATGCCGGATGTGAATGCTGCCATCGGTTTGGCACAACTTGAAATGGCAGCGGAATTCCGGGCTGAACGACAGCGGGCGGCCATGTTTTACTATGAACATCTGGGACAGTTACAGGAGTTTATGGACCTGCCGGTTACACGTGTTCCGTTTTCGGACCATGCCTGGCACCTGTTTCCGGTGGTCTTGAAAGAAAAAGCGCCTTTGGGCAGGAATGAGTTTATCAAAAAAATGGCAATGGCGGGTATCGGTACCTCCGTGCATTATAAACCCTTGCACAGGATGACCTATTATAAAAACAGATACCATTTGGATGCCAAATCTTTTCCCCGGGCAGAAAAAACATGGCAGGGTAATGTTTCCCTGCCCATATTTCCTTACATGACACCGGAAGAATTAAACTATATCTGCAAAACCATTGAAAAATTACTAAAATATTGAGTTGAAAACAATTGATTAATAAAAAATTCAACTAATTTCAGAATTTTGGAAAAGTTTCAAATTAATTCGTAAATTTGTCTTTGGAAAATTTTTCGGTTTTTAAAAAAAGACAGTATAAAACCCTGATTTCTATGTTGTCAAGCAGGTTCCCGGTATATCAGATATAAATATATGGTAAAATTAATCATAGATTCATTTTCAGAGCGGTATATATCACGCTGGTTCATATTTGCCTTTGATGCATTTCTGGTGGTTTTTACTTTGTGGCTTTCCATTCTGGTACAAAATAATTTTGTCCTGAACGGCCTCAGTGCGGGG
>JALUYM010000008.1 GCA_027018745.1 Bacteroidales bacterium
CAAACAGGAAGAAATCGTTTCAATAAAAATAGCATTTACCGCCCCAAAACGGTCTTTTAAACCAAACAGGATAAACCCGCGAAAGAAAAATTCCCAGGCAACATAATAAAACAGCACATAGGCTGTCTCATAAAGAAAAAGATGGGATTGGTCGGTTAACAGGCTTTTTGCCATGGGGTACTCCACCCGCAAACTGGGCATTTTCGATGCAATATAAATGACAGGTGCCACAAGCAGGGGAATGGTAATCAGCCATCTTAATCCATATTTAATATCTCCCCAACCCCATCCAAATTGTTTCAATGAACTTTTCATTCCGAACTTAATATACAGTGCCGGAAGGATAAACATCAACACAAAAAAGACCCCAAACTGCCAGAACCGGGCAATCAAATCTCCCTCAATCATGGTTTTGAAGCGCGGGAAATATTCATAAAAAAAACGCGGATAACCGTGATAACGGTATAAAGTCAACAATACCGGGGCACTCAGTAGTATTACATAAACATGTATGTCCCGCTTTTCAAATGTAATGCCTTTAAACATTTTTATTTTTGTTTAAAATAGGGAGCCCATTCCCCTTTTATCCATCTGTCATAAACCCATCCGGAAATGGCAAATGCGATGATTACCCACGCTGCGCCTACAATCATGTCAATCACATAATGAAACCGGCAGTAAACCACTGCTAACCATATTCCGGCAACTATGGGGATAAAGATAGCAAACATTTTCTTATTATATTGAAACATGATCAAGATGGTGGTGAGCGACGTTGCCACGTGCAGGCTCGGAAAAGCATCAAACTTGTTAGGCTCAAAAACCCTGATAATATCACGTATAGGACCAGCGAGGAAAATACCGTTCAGGGCTTTTGTCTGCAAGTGCATAATGGGTTCATAAAACCGGGGGCCCATGGTAGGGACGAAAAAATAAGTGATATAGGCCCCGTAATTGACTACCAACAGAATAAAAACGCTGCGATCCAATGCATAAGCCATTCGCTTTCTATATAGATAAACCAAAATGAAAAGCGGAAGGGGGTAATAAAAGAAATAAAGCAGGTACAACAAATCTGTCAACCATGGCCTGATCCATCGCTCAATCCAAACAGTGGGATAAACGCCAAACATCCTAAAATCGATACTTGCCATCACCTTGTCGTAATCACGGGGGTTGAAATAAGGAAGTATCATGAAGAAACTTTCAAAAACAACGAACATGAAAATCAGCGGATAGAAATCCAGATAAATTTTTGACAATTTTTCCCAAAAAGTACGGGGAAAGCCATCTTTTTTATTTTTACGCAGGTAAACAGCAAGCCACACCAATGACAGGGAAAACCCCAGAACAGCCACCGGCCATGCCCCGTAAGGATTTCTTGACAAAGAAAAAAAATAAAAAATGAAAAGGATAAAAACAAAAACGATGTTCAAAAGGTCAATAACACTGAGAAACCTTTTATTATAAAGTTGCGCCATAACCTTCTGTCAACCCCGTTAAAAATCGAGAGAATAAATGCGGTAAGTTTTATATGGATCGGCATTGATGTTTTTCAAAATACGGTTCATCATGGTGTTGTTCTCCAGTATCCAGCTTGCTTCTGCTTCTACGTAATTCCTTTTTCTGGCAGCTTCAAAACATTTGGCATACATCACTGTGTCGATACCTTTCAACCGGTAACCATCGATCAATCCGAGCGTCAAAACCCTCCCCCGGTTCACTTTTTTCTTAAAGTTGATCAGTTTTAAAAAATTAAACGGGAAAAGACGGCCATTACGGATTGTTTTGGTAACCTGGTTAATATCCGGAAGAATAGCAATAAAAGCCACAGGTTTTCCTTTGTCTTCTGCTATATAAACAAAATCAGGGGTAGTTACCATTTTGAGTTCCTGTGTTAAAGCATCAAATTCATCATCATCCATTGGGATAAAACCCCAGTTTTTTTCCCAGGCTTTATTGTATATAAATCTTAATTTAGGGGCTTCTTCTTTGATTTTCTTAAAGTTGACCTGCCTTATAGTAATTCCTTCCAAATTCAACCTTTTTTCAATATTTCCAGCAAGCTGCAGATAACGATGAGGAAAATCGTCCACTTTAAAACGGTAAGAAAACAAATCCATTTTTTTGGAAAAGCCGGCAGATTTAATCAATTCATCATAATAAGGTTTATTGTGTACCATCATGACGTATGGAGGGGTATCAAAGCCTGCAATCAGTGTTCCGACCGTGTCATTGGTCGAAGGGTTCATGGGACCGTAAATACCTTCGACTCCTTTTCCCTTTAGCCAGGATTTGGCTTCATCAAACAACGCTTTGGAAACTTCCTGATCATTTATCGATTCAAAAAAACCAAAAAATCCATAATTTTCTTTCCAGTGTTTTACATAATTGTCATTGGTAATAGCACCAATACGTCCCAGTACTTTTCCATGGTCATCCACCGCAATAAAGTATTCAGCATCTGCATGATGAAAAAAAGGATTTTTCTTTTTATCTAAGGTTTCTTTTTGAACAATGCGTAAATCGGGCACATAAAGTGCTTCATCGGCATAAAGTTTATAAGGAAAACCGATAAAGGCTTTCAAATCCTTTTTACTTTCTACTTTTTTTATTTGAACCATATCACCAATTTTAAAAGGCCAAATATAAAAGTTTTTCTTAAAACAATCTATTTTATGCTTTTTTTCGTTCCCATGACCATCATAAGAACAGTATTGAGAGTATCTTTTTCTTTGTTTTTTGTACTTCTTTTTTCAAAAAAAATTTCTGAAAAATATTGCTTTCCGAAAAGAAATAATACTATTTTTGCACACTCTTAAGCCCAGATGGCGGAATTGGTAGACGCGCATGGTTGAGGGCCATGTTCCCATTATCGGGAGTGCAAGTTCGATTCTTGTTCTGGGCACCAGGAAAATGATGAAATTCAAAAGGAACAGTTCATTTTAATAAAATGTTCATCAAATTTCTTGCCCAAGTGGCGGAATTGGTAGACGCGCTACATTCAGGGTGTAGTGACCATACGGTCGTGTAGGTTCGAGTCCTATCTTGGGCACCCCTTTTCAGAAGTTCATATTTTTAAAATGTGGACTTTTTTTATGTTATGTAATCTTGTTTGTTTAAAATATTGATTTTCTGTTTATCGGGTTCCGTATTTTTAAAACAATCCTTTTTTTGGCAGTGGCACCAACCATTCGACTATTTTCTATTTTTGTAAAAAATTTTTGAGATTGAAAAAAATCATTTTCCCTTTTCTTTTTTTAGTTTTCTACCTGGTCCCTTTTCAAGGTACTGCTCAAACCCGTGTCCGGAATTTCCATATCACCCTTACCTATCCTTCTGTAAAACAACAAAACAGGCTGGCATCTTTATTTTATATGTTAGCTGACAACAACAACCAAGACCTGTACAATATTTATTTAAAACTAAGTTTTAACCTGCATTTTTCCATTATTTCTTCCGCCAATAAATCCTGGATCATAAATTACAGGGTTTCAGGTAAAAAAATATCGGGAGATGTCCGTTTTCGCGGTTTCGATATAGCCAGCCTGCTTATTCCGCAAAAAGCTGCCATTGAATTACTGCTGTTTCAAGGCCATCAACTTGTCAATACTATACAAGACACCATTTCACTTTATCATGGAAAAATACTTTTGCCATTTATAGAAAAAAACCCTGATCCGCCTGTTTTCGTAACAATAAAAATAAACCATGTTATTTTTACCAGAGAAAACTACCTGCATTTTGTTCAGATGGCCGGTCTGATCAACCATTATTACGGTTACCGGGAAATCATAAAACAGTTGGACAAATTTATTGTTCCCACAGGAGAGCATCCTCCTGCCTCTTCTGTTTTCCTTAATTATGCCCTGCTCACCCGTTTAGTAAATTACATACGCTGGCATAATTTTCCTGCCAAACTGGATCTGGCCCGTTCAGATACGTTGAATTTTGAGAAGGTATTCGGAGACTTACTTCGAAAAAAAATCCGGATGAAAACATTGACACAACAAATATTTGACGAAAATATCCCGGCCAGCACTATAGATAAAGAAAAATTTATCAAGGGTTTTGTAACTTTTTCTACCCGTGCCATTTCGCTGGCCAAAGGGTATCAACCATACAAAGCCACCAGTTTCGATGAGTTTGCACAAATATTTCCCAACAAAGCTGCCGCAGATTTTATCCGAAAAGTGCAAAATTATTACGGTCAATACGATAAAGAGGGGCAATCTACTGTTCCCGTGGGAATTTACAAAGGTTTTGTTGATGCGGCTTCTTTGAAGATAAAGCAACAATCTTTTGTACGGGCGTTAGAACTGCTCTCCAACGCTGCCTATTTTGAAAAGAATTTTCCCGGGGTCAAACACTTAGCTTTGTTTGATACCTGCCTTGTGCATGCACGTGACGGGTTGTCATTGGCTTATTTAAAAGTGGCGCTCATGGCTGCTGATAGAAAAGACAATCTTTTAGCCACCCGGTACATAAAAAAAGCCTCATTAAGTTTGCACGCAATGGATAACAAAATCGGGCCTCCTGCCAGGGCCGTTTGTTATCCGAAATCGGCACATGAAATGATGAAAATGGCCGGGATTTTTTCGGAACAAGGGAATTTCCATTACGCCTTTTCACTTTTAAAGTTTGCCCGTGAGGCATGCGCCCGGTTACCCGGATCAGATACAATGAACCGGAAGATATGCGGGAACTTATCGGAAAAAGCATTCTTCGACTCACAAAAATTACTGAAAAAGGGAAATGTTAAGGCTGCCCGCGATACTTTATT
>JALUYM010000009.1 GCA_027018745.1 Bacteroidales bacterium
ATGGTGATGCCCTGTTCGCGTTCGGCTTTCAGGCCGTCCAGCAGCAGGGCGTAGTCGATTTCTTCGCCGGCATGTCCCACCCGTTTGCTGTCGCGTTTTAGTGCTGAAAGCTGGTCTTCATACAATTTTTTACTGTCGAAAAGCAGCCTGCCGATGAGGGTTGATTTTCCATCGTCCACCGAGCCGGCGGTCAGCAATCGCAACAAATCTTTTTTCTGGTCCTGGTCAAGGAATTCTTTTATATCCATGGTGTTTGTTTTTTCATAATGCAACCTTTCAGGTTTTGGACAACCTGAAAGGTTGAGATATATCACGCGCTGGTGAAAACGGTGCAAAAGTACGATAATCTAAGATTTTTGTTTCTTTTTTATGCCAAATACTTCGCCACAATGGGCATGCGTCTTCCCATGCCGAAAGCTTTATTTGAAACGCGCAACATGGGTGGGGTCTGGTACCGTTTGTATTCGTTCGTGTTCACCAGTTTCAGGATGCGTTTCACCAGCATTTCATCATAACCCATGGCGACAATCTCGGCCGGCCCGTGCCGGTTTTCAATATATTCCAGGAGAATCTTGTCCAGGATATCATAATCAGGCAGGGAGTCGGAATCTTTTTGTCCGGGCCGCAGCTCGGCCGAAGGCGACTTGGCGATAATGTTTTCAGGAATAATTTCCCCGTTGCGGTTGATATACCGTGCCAGTTCGTACACCCGGGTTTTGTACACATCGCCCAGCACCGAAAGCCCGCCGTTCATATCCCCGTAAAGGGTACCGTAGCCCACGGCCGCTTCACTTTTATTACTGGTATTCAGTAAAATATATCCGAATTTATTGGACAGCGCCATCAAAATAACCCCCCGGATGCGGGCCTGCAGGTTTTCTTCGGCAATGTTGAAAGGCAATCCTTTAAAATAGGGTTCCAGTATTTCCGAAAAAGTATCAAAAGCTTTTTTTATGGGAATGGTATCGTGAGGCATTTTCAGGTTTTCCACCAGTTGCAAAGAATCGCTAATGGAATGGTCAGACGAAAATTCGGAAGGCAGCAGCACGTTGTACACATTTTCGTTGCCCAATGCTTCGGCGGCCAGCACCGAGGTAACGGCCGAATCGATACCACCCGAAAGGCCGAGGATGGCTTTGGTAAACCCCAGTTTTTCAAAATAATTGCGGATGCCCATGACCAGCGCATCGTGGATGAGCGCTACCTCCGGGGGACGCTCGATGGTAGTACTTTCCGCTTTTTCCACCTCTTCCAGGTCGTACACCCGGAAATCTTCTTCAAAATAGCGCATGACATCCACCGTTTTACTTTGGGAATTCATCACCAGCGAACCGCCGTCGAACAAGAGCTCGGTCTGGGCACCCACATGGTTTACATAAAACAGCGGCAAATGGTACTTTTCGGTGTTGCGGCGCAAAACCCCTTCGCGGATAGCTGCCTGCCGGTAATTGAAGGGCGAAGCGGCAATATTGATCATAATGTCAGGCAAAAAGGCCATGAGTTCGTCCATGGGATTGATGGTGTACAGCGGACTTTCGTCCACATCCCAAATGTCTTCGCAAATGGTCAGGGCGATTTTTTTGCCTTTGAATTCCACTACCTGAAAGGTTTTGTTGGGTTCAAAATACCGGTATTCGTCAAAAATATCATAATTCGGGAGCAGGGTTTTGTGTACCAGTTGCTGCACTTTACCCTGCCAGAGGAAAGCAGCCGAATTGAACAACGGCTTTCCTTTTTTATTCGGATTGTAGGTGGGCACGCCCACAATGGCTGCCGTTTTTGTGCAATGGGCAGCAATTTCATCCACAGCCTGAAGTCCTTTGTCCACAAAATCGCGAAATTCCAGAAAATCGCGGGGCGGGTAACCGGCGATGGCCAGCTCGGAAAATACCACCAGATCGGCACTGGCTTTTTCTGCCCGTTGTATAGCGGTAATGATTTTATCCTTGTTCTTTTCAAAATTTCCGATATGGAAATTCAACTGGGAAAGTGCAATTTTCAACGTCAGCTGTTTTTAAAAATGAAACATGAAATTTTTACAAAAATAGGCAATCGTCGGCAAATGCTCAAAAAGAATATGGCCTTTGGATTTTTCGTGATTTCCATAAAATACCAATAAAAATAAATTGTATTTTTGTTACATTGTCATTCCTGATAGTAACAAAAATGACATAATGAAGTATTAACCAAACCCAAATCATCATGAAACGTTTTTTTCTCTTATTCATTTTTCTATGGCCTCTTTTTGCCATAGGTCAAACCAACATACAGCCGAAATGGTTGAGGCATCCGGCTATTTCGCCAGATGGACAATGGATTGCCTTTGAATACAAAGGCGATATTTTTAAAGTCCCCGCCTCCGGAGGCACAGCCATTCCTATGACCATTACGCCCGATTATGAGAGCTATCCGGTATGGAGCCATAATGGAAAATACCTTGCTTTTGCTTCGGACCGGCATGGCAATTTCGATGTTTATGTTATGCCTTCGCAAGGAGGCCCTGCCAAAAGGCTGACTTACAATTCGGCGCCGGACATCCCATCCGATTTTACACCCAATGACAAAAACATCATTTTTGGAACAGCAAGGAACGATATTTATACCTCGGTCAGGTTCCCGATTCCTTTTTTGTTCATGAAATTATACAGCGTTCCCGTGAAAGGGGGACGTTCTATCATGATCAATTCGGCCGGAACGGAATATGCCCATTTTAACAAAAATGGCAGTGAGATTATTTTTCAGGACAGGAAAGGTTATGAAAGTGAACAACGAAAACACGAAAGGGCATCGGTAACACGGGATATCTGGACATATAATTTTAAAACAAAAAAATACACAAAACTGACCCATTTTAACGGGGACGACCTGGAACCGGTTTGGGGCAAAGGCGACACCTATTATTATTTGAGCGAGCAAAACGAAAATGACCTGAACGTATTCCGGGCTTCTCTTGCCCATCCTGACAAACCGGTACAATTGACACATTATAAAAGAAACCCGGTACGGGGACTTAGTCGTGCAAAAACAGGCACCTTATGTTTTACGCACGATGGTGAAATTTATACGCTTGTTCCCGGTCAGCAGCCCAAAAAGGTACCCATTACCATCCGGGCAGATTTTGCTGAAAAGATCACGAAAACGCTTCCTGTTGCCAACAAACAAATCAGTGAAATGAGTTTGTCTCCTAACGGGAAAGAAGTGGCGTTTGTGTACCGCGGCGATATTTTTGTTACCTCTGCCGATGGCCATATCACCAAGAGGCTGACAAGTACCCCTTACCAGGAGCGCATGATCGAATTTAGCCCGAACGGACGTTCTATTATTTATTCTGTTGAAAAAAACGGTTCCTGGAATATTGACAAACTGACCATTGCCAATAAGAAAGAACCTTATTTTTATGCATCCACCATTGTGAAAAACACACCTGTCATTGCCAATAACGAAGATGAATTTCAGCCACGTTACTCGCCGGATGGCAAAAAAATTGCTTATCTCGAAAACCGTAACATACTGAAAGTTTACAATACGGTTAACCATAAAACCGTTACAGTGATTCCCAAGGGGGTCAATTATTCTTATTCCGATGGTGACCAGTATTTTACCTGGTCGCCTGATAGCAAATGGATTCTCGCCCAATCCAATGAAGGAACCTTTGTAAGGCAAGACATTGACCTTGTGAAAGCCGATGGAAGCGGTAAGCGTATTGACCTGACCCAAAGCGGATTCAGCGACTGGCGTCCCAAATGGGGCATGGGTGGTAAGATGATGATTTGGGCTACCACCCGTGAAGGGATGAAAAACCTCAGCCGTGGCAGCCAGAGCGATGTTTATGCCATGTTTTTTAACCAAAAAGCATTCGACCGGTATAACCTCAGCAAAGATGATTATAACCTTCTGAAGGAAGAACAAAAGAAAGACACTGCCAAAACCAAAAAGGTTAAAAAAACACCGCTGACGCTGAACCTGAAAAATCTGGACAGCCGTACAAAAAGGCTTACCATCAATTCTTCTTTGCTCAGCGATTTCGTCCTTTCCAAAAATGGTGAAAAACTTTATTACCTCGCCAAATATGAAAAGGGTTATGACCTTTGGGAAACAGAACCCAGAACGCATAAAACCAAAGTGCTGGCCCGCCTGAATGCCCGAAGTGGCGGAAGCCTGGCCATGGACAAGGCCGGGAAAAATATTTTCGTATTGGCTGATGGCAGGATCAGCAAAGTATCCATTGCCAATGGAAAGATAACCCCCTTGCCTGTCCATGGTAACATTGACTGGGACCCGGCTGGTGTCCGCTCTTATATCTTCGAACATGCCTGGCAACAAGTCAGAAAAAAACTTTTTGATCCCAATTTACAGGGAGTCAACTGGAAATATTATCATGACTTCTATAAGCAGTTTTTGCCGTACATTAATAACAACTATGATTTTGCCGATTTGATGAGCGAACTGCTGGGAGAGTTGAATGTATCCCATACAGGCTGCCGTTATTATCCTCAGGTAAAAAACCCGGACCGTACGGCTTCGCTGGGTATGTTGTATGATGAAACAAAAGGGGGAAACGGCCTGATTGTAAAAGTCATTATTACGGGTGGCCCGATGGACAACGCAAAAACCAAAGTAAAACCCGACGACATCCTCGAAAAGATTAACGGGGTGCAAATCACGAATAATTTTGACTGGGCCAAGTTGCTGAACCATAAAGCGGGCGTGTTTACCAGGCTGACATTTTATGATCCGCGCACGAAAAAAAGCT
>JALUYM010000010.1 GCA_027018745.1 Bacteroidales bacterium
AAAACTAAGCCAGGGCTTTCCGTCTTTGGTAACAAAAGCCGGAATAATGGTATGAAAAGGCCGTTTGCCCGGAGCATATGTATTAAATTGCCCGGGTTTCAACGAGAAAAGTTCTCCGCGATCCTGCAAAACAAATCCCAGCCCGGGCGGAGTCATGCCCGAACCCATACCACGGTAATTACTCTGTATCAGCGAAACCATGTTGCCATATTGATCAGCTACTGTCAGATAAACGGTATTTCCCTGTTCGGGCTGACCGGCCGGGTAATACCTGGCAGCATGATATGGATTATAAAGCTTTAACCTTTTTTTTGCATAAGCCTTGGAAATCAACTGTGCTACAGGAATTTTATTAAATTTCGGGTCAGAATAAAACTTGGCACGGTCTTCATAAACAATTTTTTTTACTTCGGTCAGCAAATGAATATAGGCCGCGCTGCCAAAGCCCATGGATTTTATATCAAAATTTTCAAGCATATTCAGCATTTGCAAAACAGCTATTCCCTGTCCATTAGGTGGTAGCTCCCACACATCGTAACCACGGTAATTGGTACTTTCGGGTTTAACCCAGACAGCATGGTAAGAGGCCAAATCGTTATAAGACAAAAATCCGCCCTGTTCGTGCATATATTTGTCAATCACCCGGGCCGGCTTTCCTTCATAAAACGTTCTGAGCCCCTTTTTTGCCAACAGTTCCAGTGTATTGGCCAGATGAGGGTTTTTAAAAACCTGCCCTTTGACCGGAGCCTTGCCATTGGGCATAAACTCCTCGGCAAATCCGGGATACTTTTTTAAAATATGCGCATTCAATTTCCAGTAATAGGCAATCAACTCTGTAACCGGAAAGCCTTCACGGGCATATGTGATAGCAGGCTGCAGGATTTCGCTTATGGGAAGTTTACCAAAACGTTTATGCAATTCGTTCCATCCATCCACACAACCGGGAACCGAAACCGGCAAAGGTCCGTGTGCAGGAATAAATTTGTAACCATGGTCCCGGAAATATTTCAATGTCAAGGATTTGGGAGAAGGGCCACTGGCATTCAGGCCATAAAGTTTCTGTGTTTTGGCATCCCAAACAATGGCGAACAGGTCGCCGCCCATACCGGCACCCGTGGGTTCCATTAATCCAAGTGCTGCATCGGCGGCAATGGCAGCATCAACAGCTGTTCCGCCTTTTTTCAGAATATCAAGTGCAATTTGAGTAACCAGCGGCTGGCTGGTACAGGCCATGCCATGTTGCGCAATAACCTCAGACCGTGTTTCAAAATTCAGGCTGCTTATTCTGTCCTGGGCAAAGGTTGATTCGCCAAAGAAAAAGAATCCGGCCAAAAAAATCAAGTAAAATTTTTTCATAGTGTAATGATTTAAAGGTTATTATTTAATTTGATGAAAACTGTCAACAATAGTAGAAGCAATTTTTTTAATTTCTTCGTCAGTAATGGTCAGCGGCGGGGCAATACGGAAACTGGTATCATTAAACAGAAAACGATCAACAATCAGCCGGTTTTTGTACATTTCGTGCACTACTTTATCCGTAGTATTTTTATCCACAAGTTCCACAGCAAGCATAAGCCCTATCTGTCGTATTTCCTTCACCAACGGATGACCTTCCAACCATTTTACAAACAGACGGCCCTTCGCCTGTGCTTTTTCATACAGCTTTTCGCGAAGGATAATTTCGAGGCTGGCAAAGGCAGCGGCACAACTCACCGGATGCCCGCCAAATGTGGTAATATGCCCCAGTTCGGGATGATGTGTCAGCAGCAACATGTTTTCTTTTGACGAAACAAAAGCACCGATGGGCATGCCGCCACCCATGGCTTTGGCCAGGCACAAAATATCAGGTACCACACCAAAATGTTCAAAGGTAAAAAGTTTCCCTGTGCGTCCAAATCCCATTTGTACTTCATCAAAGATAAGAACTGTCCCGGTTTCCGTGCATCGTTCGCGCAAAGCCTTCATGTAAGAAATATCCGGAATGAGAATTCCGGCTTCAGCCTGTACAGGTTCAATGAGCACACAGGCGGTCTTTTCGGTAATCTGTGCCAGATCGTCAAACAGATTAAAATGCAAAAACCGGATATCAGGTAACAACGGGTAAAAAGCATACTTCATTTTTTCGTTTCCCAACATGCTCATAGCTCCATGGGTATGGCCGTGATAAGCATTTTTAAAAGCAATCATCTCCGTCCGCCCTGTGATACGCTTTGCCAGTTTCAAAGCCCCCTCAATGGCTTCGCTGCCCGAATTAACAAAATAAACTGAATCAAGTGACGGAGGCAGGTTTTCAGCCATTTTTCCGGCCAGGCGCACTTGTGGTGACTGGATGTACTTTCCGTAAACCATTAAGTGCATGTATTTTTCGGCCTGTTTTTTCACTGCTTCCACCACCGCCGGATGCTGATGGCCAACGTTGCTCACCGAAACGCCGGAAACCAGGTCCACGTATTCATTTCCCATATCATCGTACAAATAAATTCCTTCGGCACGAACAATTTCCAGCGCCTGCGGCACTTCTGCAGGAACAGCCAGATGACGGTAAAACAATTCTCTGTCAGTTAAAAGCATGATTCTTTTTTTTCTTCAAAAGTAGGAAAAGAACGAATACTGTTGAATATGGTATGGAAACGAAGCAGGGGATTTTGTAATTTAGTGCAAAATTTTTCGGTATCATGGAAAAAAAGAATGTTACAATCCGAAAACCTGCTTTTGCAGGAAGTTTTTATCCTTCCACAAAAAGAGAGATTCTTGCTTATTTCCAGCGTTTTGAGAAGCAATTGAATGAAGAAGGTACGGGAGAAACGGAAGACGCTCCTGTTTCCGGATTGATCGTACCGCATGCCGGATGGGTTTACTCAGGGAAAACTGCTTATGCAGCTCACAGAATGCTGAAAAAGACTGCACCAAAAAAGATTGCCCTGCTTGGCCCTTCACATCATGCACTTTTTCACTCGGTTTACTGCGACCCACACGATCTTTGGGAAAGCCCTATGGGCCAAACTACTGTCATCCACAACAGCCAGTTTCCCGTGCATCCTTCCGTTCACAACGAGGAACACTCACTGGAAGTGCAATTACCTTTTATTCAGTACTTTAGTCCCGACAGCAGACTATTACCCCTTATTGTAGGTCACCTTTCCGAAACACAAGCCCGTGAATTTGCCGAAATGCTGGACTCCTATTTTCTTATCATCAGCACCGATTTGAGCCACTATCATCCGCTGGACGAAGCCCGGAAAATCGACAGTCTCAGTATCACAAACATCGAAAACATGAATGACGACCATGTGGATGCCTGCGGAATTAATCCTTTGCGCATTGCATTTGCTTTTATGCGCCAGCGCGGCCTGAAGCCCCGGTTGATAGATTATTCCACCTCTGCCGAAGCTTTTGGCGATGCCTCTGCCGTAGTAGGTTATGCCGGTTTCTGGTTTTAATCTTCTTCAAAACTTGCCACTTCATACACGGCATAGGAAGCCTCTTCCCAGGCTGTCGAAGACAATCCCGCTTTAGCGGCCAAATGGCGCAGGAACAATTCAGGTTGGGGCAATTTTTCCCAAACCTGCGGCAAAAAAGTAGCCCTGTAAAAACCCTTTTGCAACACCACCCCTTTCCCCCTGATCAGCGAAAAAAGTTCTTCTTTTGTTTCGAAATGAATAATCTCCGGCTTTGACAAAATACTGATCTCAATCTTTACCCGGGACAGCTCCTCCGGTTCCAGAGGCTCAAAACGGCTGTCGTTAAAAGCGGCCGACATGCTGTTGCGGATAATATTTTCCAAAAGGGATTCATTTTTCTCTGCTTCCAGATTACCAATACATCCCCTCAATTCCATATTTTTTTTTCGCGTAAGGGTAACAAAACAAGCCAGAGGCATTTTTAATACCGGAATATCCAAAACTGTATACCGGCGATACAACTCTTTTTTACAAGCAGCAATCCGCTGCAGCAAAAGATCGTTACTGTTAAAGCAACAGGCAATAGATTCCCTTGCAATTTGCAATAGTTGTTTTTCCTCTTTTTTCTTTAGCAAAGTATTAAGTTCCATATCTTCAAAATTTTCAAAATACACCTGCAATATGCATACCGCAATGGGGGCATAATCCACTCTTTACCTGCATCTTTTCGAGGCTGTATGCATGGCGGACAATCAAATCTTTCGCACAACGGGGGCAAAAAGTAATATTATTTTCAAACGGAACATTTCCGGTATAAACATAATGCAACCCTTCTTCCCGGCCAATCTCAAAAGCCCTTTCAATTTTGGCAAGGGAAGTAGGTGTTTTGTCCGTCATTTTGTAAGTGGGGAAAAACCGGGAAATATGCCAGGGAATATCCCGGGAAACCGAAGCAATGAATGCAGCGATATCCCTGATTTCGGCATCCGAATCATTTTCTCCCGGGATGAGCAACGTAGTAACCTCCACCCATATACCCATTTCGAAAGCCCTCCGGATATTTTCCAAAACCGGTTGCAGACGACCTTTGCACAATTTCCTGTAAAACTTTTCCGTAAAAGCTTTTAAATCAATATTCATAGCATCGATGTTGCCGGACAGCAGATCAAAAGTCCCGGCAGTTTCAAAGCCATTGCTGATGTATACGTTTTTCAAGCCCTCATTATGCGCCTCACGTGCCGTATCCAACACGTATTCAACAAACACCACCGGTTCGTTATAAGTGTAGGCCATAGATTTACAACCCTGTTCTTTTGCCAATACGACCAATTGTCTGCTGCTAAC
>JALUYM010000011.1 GCA_027018745.1 Bacteroidales bacterium
TTCATTTCCACCGTGCCGGTGATATATTTCTTTTTGTTGGCAAGTGAAGACAGTTTGTCCGCATGCAAAACAAATTTTCCCCTTTTTATCTCTTGCAGGTACCCGTCATTCAATAGTTCATTTAAAATATTAAATATCAGGCTTTTACCTGCTTTATCCTTGATGCCCAGCTTGCTGGCAATTTGTTTGTTGTTATAAGCTTTGAAAGGATTGTCCGCAAAAATACTGATGATGATACCGTGTAATTGATTTTTGGGGTATTTTCTTTTTCCTGACATGATTTTTATGTTTAAATGGTTTTTTGCAGCGTTGGTATGGCTGCGATGAGTTTTTTAGTGTAGTCTTGTTTCGGATGGAAATAAATTTCATCCGCATCGCCCTTTTCTATGATTTTTCCTGCGTTCATCACCATGATACGGTCAGACATAAACTTTACTACCGACACGTCATGCGAAATGAAAATATAAGTAAACCCGAATTCATTTTTGAGTTGGTTTAACAAATTCAGCACGACAGCCTGTACAGAAATATCAAGAGAAGAAACGGCTTCATCACAAATGACAAAACGGGGTTGCAGGGCGAGGGCGCGGGCAATGACGGCACGCTGCCGCTGGCCACCGGAAAATTCATGCGGATAGCGGTGAAAATGTTCCGGTTTCAGCCCCGCTTTCACCATAAGCTCTAACGTTTTTTGCTTTCGTTCTGCTTCATTTTTATATAACCGGTGAACCTGCATGGGCTCCATAATGGCTTTGCCAATACTAATTCGTGGATTGAGTGATGAATAAGGATCCTGAAAAACAATGCCCAGTTTTTTTCGAAAAGGGCGCAGCTCTTTTCGCGAAAGCGACAGTAAATCTTTTTCTTCATAAAAGATCCTGCCGCTGTCGGGTTCAATAAGACGCAACAGGCTTCGTCCGAGGGTGGTTTTTCCGCATCCCGATTCTCCTACCAGACCCAGTGTTTCGCCGGGGAAAACCTCAAAACTTACCTCGTCTACTGCCCGCAATTCGCGAATCGTTTTGCCCCGCCACGATCTTTCCAACGGAAACGATTTAATGAGATTTTCAACTTTCATTAAAGGGGGTTGGTCATATAGTTTGGCCAGGCGTTGTTGCCGTTTTTCCGGCAATTCTGCTTCGGTTTGAAAACCGGTACCGGATCCGTTGTTCATAAAATCATCCAAGGTTGCCAGCTTTTTCAGCCTTTTGTCTGTGGGCGGATGGCAGGCCAGCAACGCTTTGGTGTAAGAATGTTTGGGCCGGCCGAAAATTTCTTCCCTGTTGCCACGTTCTACAATTTCTCCTTTGTACATGACCAATACCTCATCGGCGATGCCGGATACAACATTTAAATCATGGGAAATAAACAACAGGCTCATGTCTGTTTCTTTTTGCAACTTTTTCAGCAAAAGCAGGATCTCTTTTTGGACAGTTACGTCCAGCGCTGTAGTCGGCTCGTCGGCGATGAGGATGTCCGGATGATTGGCCAGAGCCATGGCGATCATAACCCGTTGTTTTTGCCCGCCTGAAATTTGATGAGGATAAGAAGCAAAGACCTTTTCCGGATCGGGAAGCTGTACTTTTTTAAGGAGAGAAATTGTTTGTTCCCGTGCCATTTTCCCGGAAACATTTTTCTGATGCTGCCTGATAATTTCAATTACCTGTCTTCCGCATTTCATAACAGGGTTCAGTGCCGTCATGGGTTCCTGAAAAACCATGGTGATCTTTTGCCCTCTTATTTTCTGGATGTCTTTTTTAGAAAACGCCAGTAAGTCCTTACCGTGATAAAATATCTTACCGGCTGTAACCGATACCTGTTTTGGCAACAACCCCATTATGGAAAGGGCAGTAAGTGATTTTCCGGAACCGGATTCGCCTACCAGTCCGGTGCATTTTCCTTTTTGTAAATGGAAATTCACATTCCGGACTACCGGTCTGTCTTTTACAGCAACAGATAAATTTTCTACCAATAACATTTGCCAAAGATAAAACTTTTGAAAAATTGTTGCAGGGATCGGGTTTTAAATATTTGTTAAAAAGAGTAATTCCCAAAAGAAGGCGTTTTTCAACTTTGTTAAGGCAAACTTCCTTGCTGTTGTTTTGCAAATCAAAATATGGATGTAATTTTGCGGGCAAAGGAAAATAAACTTTAAATAAATGAAAAAATTTTGGTTTGTGGCATTTTTGGCCGTTGTTTTTTTGGGCTCTTGCAACAGTACTACACGTAAGCTCGAAGGCCGCTGGAAGGTAGCCAGCGTAAAAACGGAATTTGGCAAAACCAAACTTCCGCCGGAAGTGATTGCCCATATTGTTGCCGAACAAAAGAAAATGAGTTTTCGGATCATGAACGATTCTGTGCTGGTACTTATCCTCAACAATAATACCCAGGAAGCCAGGTGGGAGATTGATAAAAACAACGACATTCATTATTATTTCAGCTCACAGCCCCATGTGCTCAATTTGTTGGGGAAATGGAATGGCAGCGAGATCGTTTCTGATACAAAAACACCATTGGGCCACCTGGTTGTCATTTATGAAAAGAAATAATATATGGTGATTTTTCAAAATGCTGTGAAAAGCACCTTGAAAAGGAGAGCTATGTTTTTTATGCATCTTTTTGTGCATGCCGGTTGAAAGATAAAAATTTTTTCAGAAACTTGGGGCAAAGAGGTTTTGTTTTCCTTTCAAAAGGTGTCTTGAAATAAATATCTCTGAGGCTGTTACATGTTCTCGACCCATGTGCGGATTTCCTCCAGCTCGGCATCCAGGCTTTTGGTAGGCATGGTCCTGCCTGCTTTTTCATACCAATAGTTTGCGTTCCAGTTATCCCCCTCTTTACGGTGCAAAAATGCATGAAACCAACAAGCTTCGGGGCATTCGTAATGCTGTACAATGCGGTGTGCATCCTCCAGGTTGTCATCCATGACCATTTCGATAGCCTCTAAAAGTTCTTCCTTGCTAATCATTGTCTTTCGTTTAGCGCCTACAATTTACAAAAAAACAGTAAATCCAAACATAATGTATAAAAATCAGTTGCTTTTTCCCAAATCAGGCATTTGGAAACAGAAGAGGTTATCCTACCAAAAGGTTGCAGCCCCGCACATCACTGTTGTCAAAACGGCCCAGTACCTCAAAATCGCGGGATGAATCCAATTTACCCAAATCCTGTGTGGCAATAAAAGAACAACTGTAAATATTTGCCAGATCCATCACGTTGATTCCTCCGCTTTTCCCTTCCGGCAGCAACGACAACGGATCATTCACATCACGGATCAGGATTCGCATCCAGGGAGGGGTGGAAAACACACCCCGGCCTTTGGAATAAGCCTGTGATAGCAACTCGGTCATACCGTATTCCGAATAAATGTTTTTTACGCCAAAAGCCGAAGAAAGGACATCATGTAATTCTTCACGCACCATTTCACGGCGTTTCCCCTTCATGCCCCCGGTTTCCATTAAAATCAATTCCGGAAATTTCAGGGGAAACTGTTCTGCCAAATCCAACAGGGCATAGGTCACGCCCAACAGAATGACTTTTTGTCCCTGCTTCTTTAATTTTGAAAGTTCCACTGCCAGTCGTTCATAGTCGTGCAGATAAAATCCGCTGCTTTTGTGTTTGCTTCGTCTGATGAGCAAACTGGCCATGTGTACCAGTGACGATCCGCTTCGCTCGAGGTAGGAAGGGAGCAACGCAAGAATAACATACTTTTCAGGTTTTCCGAAAAATGACCTGAAGCCCCGGAGCAGGCTTTTTTCATAAAACGGTAAACTTTTTATAAAATGACGACTGGTGTTTATTCCGGTAGTCCCGCTACTGAGGAAAACAGCTTCGGGTTTAAAATTACCGCAGGCAACCTGGTGGGTTTTAAAAAATTCGATGGGCAAAAAGGGAATTTCAAGATAGTTTTGAACCGAGGTGATGTTTATCCCGAGTTTGCGTATAAAACTTTGGTATACGGGGTTTTGTTCGTATTGAAAACGAAAAATTTCCAAGGCAAGACGCTGAAAGTCCGATTCAGACTTTATGCTAAAAATGTTCTTTTCTATTTCTGTCATTTCCCGCATATCCAATCTGCAAAAAGGTGAAGACCGAAGTTTTTAACTTTATTAAGGAAGAGCAAAAGTAATATTTATTCTTCTTTGGGAAATTGGTTTTTACACAATCTGTTCCTTCCCGCACCGAAGCTGTTTATTTGGAAAGAAAGATCAGGAAACAGGGTGCCGGGCGTTTTCCGGAAGACAGGCAGCAGGAATAAATAATCTGAAAAATCATTTTGCCGTTTCGCAATGTTTTTTACTTTTGCAACCTGATTTTTCGGGGTGTGGCGCAGTCCGGTTCCGATTTTGCAGAAATTGAAAATTTCTGTACAAAATCGAGAATCCACGAAAAATAACGAAAATCAAAGATTTTCTATTTTTCGGGATTAGCGCGCTTCGTTCGGGTCAACAGGACAAAAATGAAGTTCTTTACATGCATATTGAAGTCGGAGGTTGATGGCAGCCTGTACATTGGACAAACCCAGGACGTTGAAAAGCGTCTGAAAAGGCATAATGCAGGAAGAAACCGTTCGACTTCGGCTAAAAGGCCCTGGTTACTGCTGTTTGCCAAACAATGTGCCAGCAGGTCTGAGGCCGTGAGGTTGGAAAAATATCTGAAAAGTCTGAAAAAGCGAAAAGCTGTTTTTGACTGGATATATAAACAAATTCGGGGTGTGGCGCAGTCCGGTTCCGATTTTGCAGAAA
>JALUYM010000012.1 GCA_027018745.1 Bacteroidales bacterium
CCTCCGGGTTCAATCCGTCAACCTTAAAAAAGACCACCCCAAACCTGTTTTACTAAAAGTTTCTCCCGACTTGAACTTTTCACAATTGGATGAAGTGATCCAACTGGTAAAAGAAACAGCCATTGCGGGTGTAGTAGCTGTCAATACTACCATTGAGAGAAAAGGGCTGAAAACACCACAAAAAGAGGTTCTTGCTTCCGGACATGGCGGGCTGAGCGGAAAACCTCTGCAAAAACGAGCACGGGAAGTGGTCCGGTACTTGTCGGAAAATTCAGGAAAAGCATTTCCCATTATCGGGGTAGGGGGAATTTTTACTCCCGAAGATGCTTTACAAATGCTGGATGCCGGTGCTGACCTGGTGCAGGTCTATACCGGGTTTATTTATGAAGGGCCGTTGATTGCAAGAAGGATCAATAAAGCAATTTTGGAGAGAACAGGAAGGGTTTAAGCTTACGCTGATGCTGTTTTTCTAAAAATTTCTATTGACCCATCAAAAAATTATCTATTTTTGCAATCACAACCAATAGGGGTGCCTTAATACACGGGCTGAGATCAAACCCTCTGAACCTGATGCGGGTAATGCCGCCGTAGGAAAGAGAAATACACAACCCAATGTCCAGGCTTTCCTCTGTTGATTTAAGTTCAATTAAATCAATCGAGTTATGCGTAAAAACATTGTATTATTATTCGTTATCATGTTGATGCCCTGGTTTTTAAGGGCACAAATCCAGTTGACCGGGACAGTTACCGGCAGTGACAACAATGAATTACTGGCAGGTGCCAACGTGGTTCTCGGGAATTCGTTTATTGCTACAGCTACCGGCAGCAACGGAAGATTTTCTTTTAAAAATCTGAAACCCGGAACGTACAAGCTGAAAGTGAGCTTTGTAGGTTTTGAACCGAAAACCGTTCAGGTAAAACTGAATAAAAGCAAACACATCCAAATTCAGCTGAAACCTACCAGTTATCTGAGTGATGAAGTGATTATTTCAGCTACCCGTGTGAGTGGTTCTTCACCAACAACTTTTGAAAATATCAGTGCCAAAACACTGAACAAAAACAGCATGGGGCAAGACATGCCTTATTTGCTCAGGATGACCCCATCCGTGGTGGTAACTTCCGATGCAGGGGCCGGCGTGGGTTATACCGGCATGCGTATCCGGGGTGTCGACCTCACGGGGATCAATGTTACCCTCAACGGTGTGCCGGTTAATGATGCTGAGTCGCAGGGGGTTTGGTTTGTTGACCTGCCCGATCTTGCTTCCTCGGTCGACAATATTCAGATACAGCGAGGGGTAGGAACATCGAGCAACGGTTCGGCAGCTTTTGGTGCCAGCATCAACATTAAAACAGGGCAGTTTAATCCGAAAGCTTCGGCAGAGATCAGTAGTTCTGCCGGTTCGTTCAATACTTTAAAAAATACATTGAAGTTTGGTTCGGGCCTTATCGATAAACACTGGATTGTTGCCGGGCGGTTTTCGCGGATTACATCCGATGGCTATATTGACCGGGCTTTTTCTCATCTGCGTTCCGGTTATTTTTCTGCCGGGTATTATGGTAAAAAAGATGTTTTTAAAGCCATTGCACTGCTGGGGCATGAAAAAACCTACCAGGCATGGTACGGAGTTCCCAAAGACAGCCTGGCGACCAACCGTACTTATAATCCTGCCGGGGCCATTTATAATGACCAGGGAAAATTCTTGGGTTATTACAATAACCAAACCGATAATTATACCCAAAATTATTATCAGTTGCATTATGCCCATCAGTTTAACAAAAAGCTGAACCTTGCAGCAGCCCTTTTCCTGACACGTGGTTTCGGTTATTACAACACTTACAAAAATCATCAGAAATTTTCTACTTATGGGATGAACGATACCATTATCGGTAACGACACTATTTCCACTACCAATTTGATCCGTCAGAAATGGCTCAACAACTATTTTTACGGGTTTAACATTATGGGAAATTACAAGACAATCCGAAGTACTGTTTCTTTTGGCAGCGGATGGAATAATTATGTTGGCGACCATTACGGGAAAATTGTGTGGGCGCAGGTGGCCCGTCTTGGCGACTACAACCGCAACTGGTATTTCAATACCGGCTTGAAAGCGGAATATAACCTGTTTGTCAAATGGGATTATCGTATTAATGAACATCTTAGTTTGATGACCGACATGCAATACCGCAATATAAATTACAGGATAAACGGTACGTATGATGATATGAGTGATTTGACACAAAAGCATGTTTTTAACTTTTATAATCCCAAAGCCGGAATTTCATATGCCATAAACCCGCGCAATAATTTTTATTTTTCTTTTGGTGTTTCTCACCGTGAACCCAGCCGCTCGGTTTACACTGATGCCGACCCCCATCAGGTAATTCACAGCGAACGGTTGATGGATTACGAACTGGGATATAAAATTACAAGGCCAAGGCTTTTGGTCGATGCAAACCTTTATTACATGGATTATAAAGACCAGCTGGTATTGACCGGAAAGATCAATAACGTGGGAACTGCCATTATGACCAATGTGCCGAAAAGTTTCCGTGCCGGGATAGAAATTTCTTCTGCCTGGCAAATTTTGACCAAGTTGGTATGGCATGCCAATTTGAGTTTGAGCGAAAACAAGATTAAAAACTTCACCGAGTATGTTGACAACTGGAACTACTGGGATAACCCGGCTACAGAACCTTATCAGTACTCGAAATATCTGGGAACTACCAATATTTCTTTTTCTCCGGGAATTGTTGCAGGCAGTAACCTGACCTATTCTCCCCTGAAACATTTTCATGTGGCATGGATGTCAAAATATGTCGGACGGCAATACATTGATAATACCTCCTGCAAAGAGCGCAGCCTGAACCCTTATTGGGTCAATAACCTGAGATTTGATTACACCCTGCACTTTCGCGGGATCAAGTCCCTGGGATTTATGCTGAGTTTGGATAACCTGTTTAGTGCGCGTTATGAGACCAATGCCTGGGTGTACCGTTATGTTTACAACGGTGTTGAATCGGAGATGAGCGGCTATTTCCCACAGGCGTTGTTCCATTTTATGGGTGGAATTAACCTCAAATTTTAGCAGTTTTTCCCGGGCTGCCACATAGAAGGTTTTATTTCATTGACGGAAAGTCCCCGGTTTTGTTTTTGGAAAGCGGGGACTTTTTAATGTTGGTAAAGTATTTTGCGGTAACGGAAGCCATTGGGGGCATCCACTTCGCTCATAATACGGATAACGGCATTCTTTTCAGCCGGCGTGGCCTTGGAAAATATGTTGATGATTTCGTTGCGTTTGGCATCAAGCAAAATTTGCAAATCGTATAATCCGGGACGTTTTTCATACACTTCTTTCAGCAGGGAAAGGGAATTAAGAATGACTTTGCGGCCTTTCGGCATGTTATTGGCCATCACATCCAGTCCCAACCGGTGATAGCGGTACAAAAAAACGCGAAGGGGTTCATAAGCTTTGTTGAGAAATTGTTCTACAAAATGGTAACGGTTTTTTTCGCTTTCAAAAGACTGCCAACCTGAAAAACCGGAGTTTTGTGCCGTTTGGACAATGGTCATGGCTTTTTCATAAAAAACAGTACCGCCATCAAGGGCAAACGAATCAAAGTCAATACCCAGCATCATGTATGAATAAAAAGCAAGCAGTGAAGTCAGGTTATTGGTGAAAGTATTTTCTGAAAAATTCATGGATTGCGAAGGCAGGTATTTGAATTTTATGTTTTTGTCGATCATGTTCAGCAAAGGCGAACTGTAATCTGTGTTATATACAGGGCGTTGCATGATCAGGGTAAAAGTACCTTTGAATTCATCGTTGGAGATGATCTGGTTTACAGTGAAGAGAAGTGTACATTCGATCCGTTCTTCCGGGGCGAAGTTGTAGTTACTCCATTTTCTGTTGTTGATGAACTCGGTCATGGCAGTTTGCAGGTCGCTGACCACACTTCGGTCGAAACCCTGTACCTGCTGGGTATTGATTTGAACTTTGCAGTTAAATTCCTGTGCAAAAACAGCAGAAGACATGAACAGGGCAAATAACAAAAACCATCCCGATTTTTTCATGGGCTATTCCTCCATGAGCTGTTTGATGGCGGTTAGAATATCTTCGGCAACTGCTTCTTTTGGTTTCAAAGCATAGGTTTGGGGTTCATCTGACAAGGTGAGCAGGGTGATTTTGTTGGTATCGGTACCAAATCCGGCGCCTTTGTCTTTCAATGAGTTCAGGACGATCATATCCAGGTTTTTCTTTTGCAGTTTTTCGCGGGCATTGGCCAGCTCATTTTCTGTTTCCAATGCAAATCCGATGAGAAGCTGTCCCTTCTTTTTCATTTTTCCCAGAGCAGCGAGAATGTCGTTGGTGGGTTTCAGGTGTATCACTTCCGGGCCGTTGTTTTTTTTGATTTTTTCAGGGACCGGCCGGGCAGGGGTAAAATCGGCAACGGCTGCTGCCATGACAGCAATGTCCGTTTCCGGAAAGATTTTTTGGCAGGCAGCATCCATTTCGTCGGCTGTCCGGACCTTGGTGGTGTGAATTCCGTGGAATTGTGTGTCCCTGTCAACTGCTCCCAGAATCAGTTCCACTGCAGCTCCTTTTTTTGCGAAAGCTTTGGCAATGTTCCATCCCATTTTCCCGGAACTGTTGTTTCCGATAAAACGTACAGGATCGATAGGCTCGTGGGTGGGACCTGCTGAAACCATCACTTTTTTG
>JALUYM010000013.1 GCA_027018745.1 Bacteroidales bacterium
TGAAATGCATACCGAACAAATCCGGGTTTCCCTCAATACATTAAAACATATCCATCGTTCTGCTGATAAAATGATCATTCCTGTCGGTACTACCTCCATGCGATCATTGGAAAGCCTATTTTGGATAGCACTTCGAACCATTTCGGGGAAACCCGATCCCTTTTATGTCAGGCAGTGGGATCCGTACAGGCTGAAAATTCCCAAAACTTTCTCTGTTCGTAAAGCATTGGAAATTCTTATCGAAAAATTAGAAACAGAAAGGTCTTCCGTACTAAAGGCAGAAACACAATTGATGATTGTTCCCGGATACCGGTTTAAATTTGCCAAGGGGTTAATCACCAATTTTCACCAACCGAAAAGCACTTTGCTGTTACTGGTTTCAGCACTTATTGGGGACAAATGGAAAGAAGTATATGATTTTGCCCTGAGAAACAATTTCCGGTTCCTGAGCTATGGCGACAGTTGCCTTTTTTTACCCTGATGCCTGCTTTTTTTAAACATTTCTTTTCTGAAGTATTCTAAATTAACATTTTTTGTTAACCGTTTATCCGGCCTCAACTATCTTGTAATGTATTTATTACGCACTTATAGTGAAAAACTAACATTTAGAAATACTGAAATTAAACCAAAAATCTATTGGGTTTGTAAAAATTCCGTTTTACTTTTGGAATTAAAATCCATTTAAAAAATAATTTACCTATGAAAGAGATCACACATGATGCACAAAAGTTCTTCGATTTGAGAGATTTTGTCCTGAACGTTCAATCTTACGAAGAAGCCATCGCCGGTTTTAAATGGCCGCGTATTACCAAGTTTAACTGGGCATTGGATTATTTTGATGTGATGGCGGAAAACAATAAAAAACCAGCACTGATCTTTGCCGATTTGGATGGCAAAGAAGAGACAGTTTCCTTTGATGAAATGAGGAAACGATCGAACCAGGTAGCTAATTTTCTCAATGACCTGGGACTTGAAAAAGGAGACCGTGTTATGCTCATGATGGACACGTCCGTGGAAATTTTTGAATTGATCCTTGGCATTATGAAAGCGGGGGGGGCCATCATTCCTGCTTCCACACTACTTTCACCCGTGGACATATCAGACAGGATTAAACGGGGAAATGTTAAATTTGTTATTGCCCACAACAAATACACCGAACGGGTGGACCAGGCAGGTGAAGTCCTCTTTAACCTGAAAGGATTAGTTTGTGTAAAATTACCCGAAGAACAATGTTTTTGCGAAAGCAAAGAAAATATTCCCTGTTGGGTTGATTATAATAAAGAATACCACCATTATGATACTTCCTTTGAAAGCAGCTTTATCACATATTCGTCAGATATTTTATTTCTGTTCTTTACTTCGGGAACCACTTCCAAACCAAAACTGGTAATGCACCCGCATCATTATCCTGTCGGGCATCTGACAACCATGTACTGGCTGGGCCTGCAACCCGACGATGTACATTATAACATCAGTTCGCCGGGATGGGCAAAATTCATCTGGAGTAGTTTTATTGCTCCCTGGAATGCCGGCTGTACAACCTTTACACTAAAATACGATCAATTTGATCCGGATAGTGTACTGGCTGCTATGGAAAAATATAAAATTACCAGTTTGTGTGCCCCGTTAAGTGTCTGGAAACTCTTTGGCAGCCGAGATTTCTCAAAATATCATTTTTCATTGAAAAAAATGGTCAGTGCCGGGGAACCGGTTAATCCGGAAATTAGCAAAATGGCAAAAGAACTTACGGGAATAGAACTTCGCGAAGGTTATGGCCAAACCGAAACAACAGCCATGGTAGGCACTTTTCCGGGAATGAAAACCAAGCCCGGTTCAATTGGCAAAGTAGCCCCTGGGTATGAAGTAAAGATACTAAATGCCCAGCTTGATGAAGTAGAACGCGGAAAAGACGGTCAGATATGCTGTGCCATTTATCCCGTAAAGCCTATGGGGTTGCTTACGGCTTATGAGGATGCCCAGCGAAATAAAGATATTTTTAAAGGCGGGTGGTATCTCACGGGCGATACAGCATTCATGGACAAAGAGGGATTTGTACATTTTGTAGGCCGTGTGGATGATGTATTCAAAAGCCTCGATTATCGTATCAGTCCGTTTGAAGTAGAAAGTGAAATTATTGAAAACCAAGCGGTGTTAGAAGTGGGTGTAATTCCCACAGTAGATAAAAAAGACCGGATTGTCCCCAAAGCTTTCATCGTTTTAAACCAGGAGTATACCCCCAACCGGAAAATGGCCCTGGAAATATTCCGCTATATCCGCGACCACATGGCGCCCTACAAACGTCCCCGTTCCATTGAATTTATGGAGGAATTCCCGAAAACCATCAGCTCAAAAGTGATGCGTAAAGATCTCCGATCTTACGATGAAGAACTCAGAAGGGAAGGTAAAACCGGAAAATATGAGTTCTTTGAATCGGATTTTGCCAAGGAGCTGAACCTGCGGAAAAGAAAATAATTGACTTGTAAAGCCTGATGGGCAGAATGGGATATATTCCCCGATTTTTAACTTTTACCCTGCAGAAGGATGTTGCAGGTATGGCGGAAAGGGATAAATTTGTCTTTTTATTTTGAAAAATGGCAATTGACAAGCGTGAGATTACCGGAATTATCCTGGCAGGGGGGCGCAGCAGCCGTCTTGGAAAAGACAAGGGGTTGTGTTCTTTTAAAGGGAAAAGCCTGGTTTCGTACGCCATAGAAATACTAGAGCCCCTTTGTGGGAGTATGGTGATCTCAGCCAACCATTTTCCTGAAAAATATGCTGAATTTGGCCTTCCCGTTATTCCGGATGAAATAAAAAACATTGGCCCCATGGGAGGTATCCACGCCTGCCTGAAAACATCAAAAACACAGCACAATCTTATCCTTTCCTGTGATACCCCTTTTGTTAATACAAATGTATTTCGTTACCTTTTAGAAGAAGTAAAAAATTTTCAGGTAGTTTGTCCGGCACATGAAACTTTTCTTGTTGAACCGTTGAGTGCATATTACAATACCAACATTTTGAGCGATCTGGAGAAGGCCATTCGGGAAAAAGATTACAAAATGATGCATTTTTTTAAACGTATCCGTTTTAAATCGGTGAACATTGACAAGCAGTTGCCCTTTTTTAATGATTACCTTTTTTTGAATTTGAATACACCGGATGATTTGAGCAATGCGGAGGAGATAAATTGGTAAACAGAACAAAACAACAGCAGGATGACCTTTGGATGCGAGCCGCTGTAATGGGCGGGTTGTGGGCTTCCATAGAAATTATTGTGGGAAGTTTTTTACATAATGCCCGGATACCTTTTGCCGGTTCTATTCTGGCTTTTAATGCCACCATCTTACTTATTGGCTTTTATCAGATATGGCCTTACCGTGGACTGATTATCCGTGCCGGACTAATTACTGCCCTGATGAAATCGGTTTCGCCCAGCGCCATAATCCTCGGTCCCATGACAGGGATTATGCTGGAGGCAATTCTGATCGAAGGGGCCATTTATCTGTTTGGCGCGAATACTTTTGCCTACATGCTGGGGGGTATTTTCAGCCTTTCCAGTGCCCTGTTCCACAAAATTATCAGCCTCATTATTTACTACGGTTTTAATCTGGTGAAAATATATGTCAACATCATCAATTTCGGGCTGAAACAACTACATCTCGGACAGGCTACCGATTTACAAATTTTGTGGTTTCTGCTTTCATTTTATATTATTTTCGGAATGCTGGCTGGTGGACTCGGATATGCCATCGGACGCAAATCGCTCAAACTTCAATTGGCTAACAGGCAGAATATCACGGCACAAAAAAAGGATAGCGGAAATGAATTTTTTGTTTTGGACAAAAACCAAAAAACATCATTGCCATTATTGTGGTTTCATGTCGCCGCTTTACCTTTGGGGCTCTTTCTGGTAAATATGCATTACCATTTACCGGGGCTGATATTTATGGGCATTTATGTCCTGCTGTTCGGATTTGTTTACCGGAAAGCATTGCGGCGTTTGCGAAAACCGGTCTTTTGGTCACAACTGATGATCATTGTATTGCTTTCGGCCCTGTTTTGGGATTTCGGGAAACCTGATCACCAATGGTTTAGCACAACGGGATTTCTTATCGGCCTGGAAATGCTTCTCAGGGCACTATTTATTGTGGTAGGATTTTCTGCACTTAGTGTGGAATTGCTCAACGAACATGTGCGTGATTTTCTCTTCCGGATTGGTTTCGGAAGACTTTACAAAGGTATTGGTCTGGCATTCGGCTCTTTGCCGGTTATGATCGGCCTGTTGCCTTCCTCTAAAGAAATTCTTCATTCTCCCGTAAAATCGTTACTTAAACCATTGATTATGGCCAACCAGTGGTTGGATATTTTCAGGGAAGGAAGTGAAAATTGAAGTTGTTTAAAGTTAACTCATTATTACTAAGTACTATATAAATCAAATGAGCAAATTCTTATTCATTTTTCCCTATTCGATTATTCTATTGCAATAACATGAATCCTACTCGCCTGCGGCGAGATGGAATTTGGGTAATTAGTGTAATTCGTTGATAAAAACCAACGAATTACACTAATTTAACGAATTATGGTTTTCCTTCATGCCTTTGGCATGAAGGAAAACCGTTTAATATAATACTCCCCAAAAACCGGACAACGAGTTAAGTTAGAAAAATTCATTAAACTTGTTGTTATGAAAAAGAGAAAACATTACACATCAGGGTTCAAAA
>JALUYM010000014.1 GCA_027018745.1 Bacteroidales bacterium
TGCCGGTGGCGGCGTTGTTGAACTGCCGTAATTGGCCTGTACCGGAACCGGTTCGGGAGGAACAACGATCCACATGACAATATAAGCTATGAGCCCACCCCCTCCGAAAAGGACTAATAATACAAAGAGTAACCGGAAAATGACGACATCAATATCAAAATATGTTGCCAGTCCCCCGGAAACGCCCCCGATCATTTTATCAGTTCTGCTTCTGTACAGTTTTTTTGTTTGTTCCATGGTTTTCTATTTTTAATTCATGGCAAAAATAGGGGAGTAAGCCCCTTTGCGAAACAAAAAATCGGTCATTGGCAGGATTTTGTCGGTAAACGGATGATGAAACTACAAGTCACAAGTTATAAAATTCAAATAAAGAACAAAGGCTAACCCTGAAATTCAAAACGTATTTTGTCGAAACTTAACCGGGGATTTTAAATCTCCCGGTTCAAAAAACCTCCGGATTGCACTGTAGGGCAACAAAAAAAGGCCGCTCATAAAAGCAGCCTTTTTTCAATATATCCTCAGCCTTTTGTTTTACAGGCTGTCGATGATAGCGTTCAGCGTAGCGCTGGGGCGCATGGCCTTTTCTGCCAATTGATCGTCGGGTACGTAATAACCGCCGATATCGGTAGGTTTGCCTTCGGAAGCCATAATTTCATTAATAATTGTCTTTTCATTTTCTGTCAGTTTTTTGGCAACATCAGTAAACCGTGTTTTAAGTTCCTGGTCTTCATCCTGTTCTGCCAAAGCAACAGCCCAATATTGGGCCAGATAGTAATGACTGCCCCGGTTATCAAGTTCGCCTGCTTTGCGCGAGGGTGATTTTTCGTTTTCAAGATAAGTTTCAACGGCTTTGTCCAAGGCTTTTGAAAGTACCTTCAGCCGGTTTACCTTGTATTTTTCACCCATAAATTCAAGCGAAACCATCAGGGCCAGGAACTCACCCAGTGAGTCCCATCTTAAATGGCCTTCGTTTAAAAATTGTTGTACGTGTTTGGGAGCAGAGCCGCCGGCACCGGTTTCAAACAAGCCGCCACCTGCAAGCAAAGGAACGATGGACAACATGCGGGCGCTGGTTCCCAGTTCAAGAATGGGAAAAAGGTCGGTCAGATAGTCCCTGATTACATTGCCTGAAACGGAGATGACATTATTGCCTTTTCTTACCTCTTTTAGAGTAAACCGCATGGCATCGTCAGGTGGCATGATGCGGATATCCAGCCCGTTCAGGTCGTAATCTTTCAAGTAGGTTTCTACTTTTTTAATGATTTGTGCATCGTGTGCCCTGTTTTTGTCTAACCAGAAAATGGTCGGATAACCGGTTGATTTTGCACGGTTAACAGCCAGTTTAACCCAGTCTTTTATCGGAATATCTTTTGCCCTCGACATTCTCCAAACATCGCCTTTCTCCACTTTATGCTCCATCAGGACTTTCCCGTTGCCATCGACAACCCTGACCGTTCCGTCGGCAGGGATTTCAAAAGTGGTAGGATGAGACCCGTATTCCTCTGCTTTTTGGGCCATAAGTCCCACATTGGATGCACTGCCCATGGTGGACGGGTCAAACTGGCCGTTGGCTTTGCAGTCGTCTATCACAACCTGGTAAAAGGTAGAATAACACCTGTCGGGGATCACGGCTTTGGTTTCATGCAATTGTCCGTCAGGCCCCCACATTTTTCCGCCATCCCGGATGACGACGGGCATGGAGGCATCAATGATCACTTTGTTGGGAGCATGCAGATTGGTGATGCCGTTGGCAGAATCAACCATGGCCACATCTGGTTTTTCTTTAAAAGCCTGTTGGATGGCTTCTTTGATCTCGTTTTGTTTCTCCGTAGGGAGTTTTTCCAGTTTTTTATAGAGGTCGCCCAGTCCGAAATTGGGGTTAAACCCGATGGTGTTAAGCTCTTCGGCATATTTTTCAAAGACCTCTTTGAAAAACACATCCACAGCATGGCCAAACAAAACAGGGTCGGAAACTTTCATCATGGTAGCTTTCAGGTGCACCGAGAACAGAATGTTTTGTTTTTTGGCATCTTCAATTTGCTCAGCATAAAAAGCCCTCAATGCTTTTGTGTTCATAAAAGTGCCGTCCAGCACTTCGCCATCTTTCGATTCCAGTCCGTCTTTCAGTACAATGGTGTTTCCATCAGCCTTAACCAGCTCAATTCTAAACGGAACGCCTTTCTCAGTGACAACCGATTTTTCGTTTCCGTAAAAGTCATCGGCATGCATGGTAGCGACATGGGTTTTGCAATTACTGCTGTAAGGTTTCATCAGCTTGTGGGGATGCTTTTGTGCATTTTTCTTTACCGATTCGGCTGCCCGGCGGTCTGAATTTCCCTGTCGTAAAACCGGATTTACGGCACTACCCAGAACTTTCGAATAACGTTCGGCAAGTTTATGTTCTTCTTCCGTTTCGGGTTCTTCGGGGTAATCGGGTACGGCAAAACCTTTGCTTTGCAGTTCTTTGATGGCTTCTTTCAGCTGGGGTACCGAAGCGCTGATATTGGGAAGTTTAATTACGTTGGCATCAGGCTGGAGTACCAGTTCCCCCAAAAGGGCAAGGTCATCTGTTACTTTCTGGTCTTCTTTCAGGTAATCGGGAAAGTTTGCCAGGATTCTGCCTGCCAGTGAGATGTTTTTGGTAACAATCTCCACGCCTGAAGACTTGGTAAAAGCCCTTGCAATAGGTAAAAACGAATAACTGGCCAGTGCCGGTGCTTCATCCACCTTTGTCCAGTTAATTTTTAATGAATTATCTTTCATTGCACTTTTTATTAAAGGTTAAAAATATGTTCGATAAACAGCGAAAACAACATGCAATCGTTCCATTTGCAAAATTGCAGTAAATTCTTGAATTATCGACCTGTTTTTGTTATTCATAT
The DNA here is from genome assembly GCA_027018745.1 of Bacteroidales bacterium. Lineage (GTDB taxonomy): Bacteria > Bacteroidota > Bacteroidia > Bacteroidales > F082 > Sulfidibacterium. Next base: position 2,883 of record JALUYM010000014.1, read on the forward strand.
TGCTTCTTAACTTTTTATAGGCAACAGAATTTACTGTTTTTGTATGGATGCATATTGGTATTCAAATCAGCCCCTTCCGGGGGAAAAAATTATGGCCGTCAAAGATAATGTTAAATAATTAACAAATCTGATCCGAAGAATAATTTAGAACATATAAAAATATAATCTGCAACGGAATATACGGTATATATCCGGGATTATTTTGTCGTATCTTTGAGGCAAATTAGATATGCCCAATGTAAAAAGATAAGGCATATGTCTTTAATAAAAACGTTCATTCAATAATATCAGCTTATGCTGAATAAAAATTAAAAACTTATGGCAACATTAAAAGAAAAATTAAAAGAAAAAATTGATGCCCACAGGCCGAGGACAACGCGGCTTTTGAAAGAGTTTGGCGATGTTAAAGTGGGTGAAGTAACTATTTCACAGACCATTAATGGAATGAGGGGAGTAAAAGGTTTAGCTACCGATATTTCTTATCTTGATCCTATGGAAGGAATTCGTTTCAGGGGGAGGACTATTCCTGAAGTAATGGAGATTATTCCCAAACCAGAAGGAAAAGATTATCCTTATGTGGAAGCTTTTTGGTATTATCTGCTGACCGGTGATGTGCCCACATTGGAAGAAACCAAGGAGATTGTGGAAGAGTTCAAAGAAAGAAGGACCGTCCCGCAGTATGTTTATGATGTTCTGAGGGCCATGCCGCGTGATACCCATCCCATGACTATGTTTTCAGCAGCTATTTTGTCCATGCAGCGCGAATCGAAATTCGCTAAATTCTATGCCGAAGGATTTAATAAAATGACTGCTTGGGAACCCATGTACGAAGATGCCACTGATATTATCGCCAGGCTTCCCATGATTGCTTCTTATATCTATCGGATGAAATACAAAGGTGATGTCCATATTGATCCTGATCCCAGTCTCGACCTTGGCGGAAACTTTGCCCACATGATGGGATTGCCCGAACCTTACGATGATGTGGCCCGTATGTATTTCATTATTCATTCCGACCACGAATCGGGTAACGTATCGGCACATGCTACTCACCTGGTGGCTTCTGCGCTCTCCGATGCTTATTATTCGCTGTCGGCCGGTCTGGATGGCCTTGCCGGTCCCCTGCATGGATTGGCTAACCAGGAAGTGTTGAAATGGATACAGGGTGTTATGAAAAAAATGGGTGGTAAATTGCCTTCGGAAGAAGAAATGAAAAAATTTGTCTGGGATACGCTTAACAGCGGTCAGGTAATACCCGGATATGGTCATGCTGTTTTGCGTAGGACCGACCCGCGTTATATGGCACAACGTGAGTTTTGCCTGAAACATCTGCCGGATGACCCGATCTTCAAATTTGTTTCGCGCCTGTACGATGTGGTTCCCGATATTTTGAGGGAACACGGCAAAGCCAAAAATCCGTGGCCTAACGTGGATGCCCATTCCGGTGTTATCCAGTGGCATTACGGCCTGCGCGAATATGATTTCTATACGGTGTTGTTTGGTGTGGGTCGTGCCATGGGCGTGCTGGCCAATATTACCTGGGACAGGGCTCTTGGTTATGCCATCGAACGGCCAAAATCGCTTACCACCGACATGCTGGAAGAAATTGCCGGTATCAAAAAATAAAAGGCTCGTCCTTTTTCAAAAAACCCTGCTGATGCAGGGTTTTTTGTTTTAAATACAATACCCGTTCAAATGTCTGCCTCGGCGACCTGTTTCAAAAAAATGTCTAATTTTATCCTGAAATTAACGGCATATGGTAACACAAAAAGAAATCGTTTTACCCTCTTTTCCCAAAGGGTTTCATCTGATTGACGGTCTGGTGCTTGATA
>JALUYM010000015.1 GCA_027018745.1 Bacteroidales bacterium
TTGTTTCTGCTTTTTTACCTTAAAAAATGAAAATACAAAACAGAGTATACCAGCTTACCAATCGCCACGGTGTCCTTGTTAAATTTATTTCGCAAGGCGGGAAAATAACTTCAATGCAGCTGCCTGCAAAAAAAGGAATGACAGACATCGTTGTTGGTTATGATCAACCCGATGAATACCCCACCGGAGATGAATACATAGGAGCCCTGTGCGGAAGGTTTGTCAACCGGATAAAAAACGGCCGGGTACAAATCAATGGCAAAACAATTCAGCTTTCGCAAAATATCCCACCCCACCATATCCATGGCGGATTCGAAGGATTTCATAAAAAATTCTGGAAAGTCGTTCCCGTTGAAAAGCAAGCATATGAGCTACACCTTTTCAGTCCTGATGGCGAAGAAGGCTATCCTGGAAACCTGAAAGTGACTGTAACATACGCTCTTACTGACGACAACGAGTTTATCATCGACCTGAAAGCTGTTACCGACAGACTCACCATTATTAACCTTACCTCTCACTCCTATTTCAACCTCAACGGCCCCGGGGAAGACAACGTCCTGGATCATTTATTACAAATCCATGCTGACCGCTATACGCCTTTGGATAAAGATAGTATTACCACCGGTTTGCTCAGCCCGGTGGAGAATACGCCTTTAGACCTGCGGCTGCCTAAACGGCTTACAGACGTTGTCCGCAACGAATTTCCCCAAATCAAAAGCAGAGGCGGCCTCGATTTGAACTGGGTACTGAACAAGCAGGGACATGAACTCTCCCCCGCTGCCATGCTGCAGAGTAAAAAAACCGGGATAACATTGGAAATCTTTACAACGCAATACGGCTTACAGGTATACACTGGCCAGCATCTCAACAGCAAGGGGAAAAAAGGTTTTCCCCTCCGCCCTTTTTGTGGCATCACTTTGGAAACCCAAAACCTGCCCGATGCCCCCAACAAGCCGCATTTTCCTTCACCTTATCTCTTTCCGGGCGAAACATACCACGAAAAAACCATTTACAGGTTTCATTATTAACCTGTTCTCAAAAACGGAAAGCTTTTTATGCCGATATTTTCAGCAGAAGAAAAACTAAAGCCATTAAAAAGTGTCTGAATGTTTCTTTAATGGCTTTATAAAAAACAATTGGAATTAATACCGTTCTTTGCGCGGAGGTTTGGCTTCATTTACAACCAAATCACGGCCGTTCAGGTTAAATCCGTTCAAGGCATCAATAGCCTTTCCGGCATCCTCGTCATTAACGAAGGTTACGAAACCAAAACCTCTTGACCGATGGGTATACCTGTCTTTCAGGATAACCAAATCTTCAATTTCACCATATTGGGAAAACGAATTGCCCAAGTCATCTTCCGAGACACTCCAGGCAATATTCCCAACAAAAACTTTTTTTGACATAATAAAATTTATTAAAACATATAAAAACGAAAGCAACCGGATTTTTTTTAAAAATAGGCGATGGCTTTTCTTCTGTACAAACCTAAACAAATTCTAAATTACCAGCGAAAAGTTTGCGTTTTATTTTTCATTCTGTTCCAATTTGTTATGAATTTAAATAAGGAAACCTTCGTTCCGGAAAATAAAACAATATCAATTATTTACACTTGCCCTTGCAATTCATCAAAAACTTTTATCTTTACGCGCATAAAAATTAAGACATGTCCGTAGCTGAATCACCATTTGCTGTATGGCTTACAAGGCTGTTTGACCGGATTGAAGAAAAATGGGACAGTGAACCTTTTCTCAAACTGATGGCCATCGTTTTGGTGGGATCCTATTTGCTGGCGATCCTTTTCATTGAGCTAAAAAGCAACGGGATCATTTCCTGGTCCGTTATCCCCGTTGATCATTTTAAAGCCATTGAACTGGCTTTTACCTTTTTGCTTTTTTTTGAAGTGATCAACCTTGTTTTTTCATTGGTCAAATCGGTCTCTGTTTCCATGGAAACACAACTACAAATTCTTTCGTTAATCCTGTTACGTAATGCTTTCAAACTTTTTGGGGAGTTTCCGGATACCATTACATGGCACGCTATTCAGCACAAAGTTATTCTCATGTCTGCCGATGCTTTTGGCGCACTTATCATTTTCTTTATCATCATCTTTATCAGAAAGATTGACAAACACAGGTATATCAGCAAAAGCATCGATGAACAACAATCGTTCATTAACATTAAAAAAATTATTGCTTTCATCCTACTGGTCACTTTTATTGTTTTAATCGTAACTGATATTTATTATTTTTTCAACGCCAACGCTGACTTCAATTTTTTTCATAAGTTTTTTACCATCCTGATATTCAACGATATTCTATTGGTTTTTATCGCTTTGCGTTATTGCAGCCGCTACAGGATTTTATTCAGGAATTCAGGTTTTGCCCTGGCCACCATTACCATGCGGCTTTCCCTGGAAATAAAAGCACCCTATAACGATTTACTGGGCGTTTCTTCCGCCATATTTGTCTTGTTGCTTGTCATGGCTTACAACCGGATTCCCAATGCTTATCAGGAAATGCCAAAAGATTAGGGATTTCGTTTATTTTTGCCATAGAAATAGAAAGCACATGATAAAAGAAGACCGTTTAAATTCCTGGAATGAACAATTACAAGGCAAATCGCCACAGGAAGTAATTGCTTTTTTTCTTGGTTATTTTAAAGAAAGAATAGCGTTATCTACCAGTATGGGGCTCGAAGACCAGGTCTTAACGCACATGATCAGCAAAATAGATACAAAAACAAAATTCTTCACCCTCGATACGGGCCGGCTTTTCCCCCAAACTTACGACCTGATTGACCTGACGGCCAAGAAATACAAAATCAAGATTGAAGTTTTTTTCCCCGATGCCGCAGACGTTGAAAAAATGGTAAAAGAAAAAGGCATCAATCTGTTTTACGACAGCATTGAGAACAGAAAACTTTGTTGTCATGTGAGGAAGATAAAACCGCTTTTGCGTGCCACACGAAACCTGGATGCCTGGATTACCGGCTTAAGGCACGAACAGGCCGTTACCCGCAAAAACCTGAAGCTGGTTGAGTGGGACAACATCAACAAACTGGTAAAAATTAATCCACTTATCGACTGGACAGAAAAACAGGTATGGGATTATGTAAACCGATACAATGTACCGGTGAACCCGCTGCACAAAAAAGGTTTTGCCAGTATTGGCTGTCAGCCCTGTACACGGGCTATTGAACCCGGAGAAGACGTACGTGCCGGCCGTTGGTGGTGGGAAAATCCTGAAACCAAAGAGTGCGGCCTGCATCAACGCTGACCATTCACCAATGGCAATTACCAAAATATCATTAAACCGCGAAATCCTCCGACTGGCGGTTCCCAATATTATCAGCAACCTTACAGTACCCCTGCTGGGCATGGCCGATTTTGCCCTGATGGGACACCTGAAGACAGACAGCGTAGTTTACGTGGGTGCCGTTGCGTTGGGGACAACCATTTTTAATGTATTGTATATGAGCCTTGGCTTTCTGCGCATGGGAACAAGCGGGTTTACGGCACAATCCTACGGGGCCAAAGACAAGAATGCGTTGCACCTCGGCCTGTACCGCTCACTGCTTGTGGCCCTGTTACTGGCTTTTGCGCTCATTGTATTACAATATCCTATCCAATGGATAGCATTTAAACTGCTTGATGGCAGCGCACAGGTTACGCACTTCGCCCGGCAATATTTTTACATTCGTATTTACGCTGCGCCGGCCACGCTCATGCTGTACAGCTTTTATGGCTGGTACCTCGGCATGCAAAATGCACGTATTCCCATGGCCATAGCCATTGTGGTAAACAGTGTCAATATCGGACTTAACTTCCTGTTTGTTTATGCATTCTATATGCATTCCAACGGCGTGGCGCTTGCCAGTGTTCTTGCACAGTATACCGGTTTGATGATGGCATTCTGGTTTCTCCTGAAGAAATACAAAATCTTTGCAAAACGTATAGCACTAAAGATCCTTCTGAAAAAAGAGGGCTTGCTCATATTTTTCAAAGTGAACGGGGATATTTTTATCAGGACTTTGTTGCTGATCTTTGTCCTCACTTTTTTCACAGGCATGTCGGCACGTATAAGCAATAAAATATTGGCCGTTAACACACTCCTTTTTCAGTTCTTTTTCTTCTTTTCTTACTTTGCCGACGGATTTGCTTTTGCGGGTGAGGCCCTTTCGGGAAAAGCCAAAGGCTCGGGAAATATCCTTCTTCTGAAAAAAACCGTGAACAAGCTTTTTATCTGGGGGCTAAGCATTGCTGTTCTCACAGGCTTGATCTACTTTTTCGGATTAAAATATTTCATGTACGTCCTGACGGATAATGTGAACATTTTGCATTTGGCAAAAGAATATTACGGATGGGTTGTGATACTTCCGCTGACCAGCATTGCCGCTTTCGTTTGGGATGGTATTTATGTTGGTGTTACCGCAGCGAAGGCCATGCGAAACACCATGATACTATCGGCAGTCATTGTTTTCCTGCCCGCCTTTTATTTGCTGTTCCCTCATTTTGGAAACCACGGTTTATGGCTTGCCCTGGAAATTTTCATGATCAGCCGCGGCCTTAGTATGTGGGCTATAGCACGGAAAGCTGTATACCTGCACTAAAATGGAAAATATAGTAACCTTTAAGGTTTTATCATTTTAAATAAAGATGCATTATATTGTCTTTCTTTTTGAGGATGAAGCATA
>JALUYM010000016.1 GCA_027018745.1 Bacteroidales bacterium
TAGAAATAATTTTGGGGTTTACCCCGGCCATGTCGTCAATTACTACTGCATCAGTAAAGAACCATATTGAACAGACACCTGTTGAGATTGCCATTAAAACCACATCTGGAAAAGTTCTTTACAATAAGGATGTTATTCCTGAAATAGCCGCAAAAAGCAAAAACAAATATTCTATTGCTAATGAAATTACTGGGATATATTCAAATAATGAGAAAAATGGATTTTTTATTGGAAAAAAAAACGGTAAGTTATTTATGTCAATACTTGGCTTTCCTGAAAAAAAGTATATTTTAAAAGAAGACCGTAAATCTTACCCGGGAAAATACAGTTACTATGCAGAAAGTATGGATTTTGGAATACGGGACTTTAGCGGTACTATTTATTTCGGGTTTGGAGAAAAATATGGCACCAAAGTTCTTAATGTTCTATATACGTATCGTGAATATTATACTGAAACACTTCGAAAAATAGGCCGTACAATAAGTGAAGTGAAATATAACTTTAATAGTACTGATTTAGAAAAAAGATGGACTTTGTTTGGGAGCCCTCTCCCACGTATAAGTATAAAAATGGGCAACCCATCACCTTGTTTTAATAATAACGGGGATGAAAGTTATGGTAGCGGTGCGTTATCAAAAAGGACATTTGATTATACAAACGGTTTGGTTATTGAGTCCGACATGTATGTAACTTCAAATCCAAATGGTTGTTGGATTTCGGCATCAATGGGATTTGCCAAAACACTTAATTGTGGCAATACCAAGTGGCCAGGATTTTCAGTAAGTAGAGTCTGCTGATTTTCTAAAAACCACTATTTTATTAACTGATATACACCGCGTTATGTTGATAACTCGGATATAAAAAGTTTGTTAAAATGCAAGGTTTTGCGTAATTTTAGATCAAAAAACGTGCAGTTATCATGATCAATTACACACCGCAGAACCAATTGAGTTTAGAAGGATTTGAACACCCTTTTGAAGAACATTTAGACCCGGAAAACCGTTGGGTAAAACTGGCAACGCTGGTACCCTGGGATGAGCTGGCGGCAGTCTATTCCCGGAAACTGCAATCCGGCACGGGGCGCCTGAGCGTCAATGTACGGACAGTTATTGCCGCCCTGATCGTTAAACACCACCTCAGGCTGGATGACAGGGGCACCATAGAAATGATCAAAGAAAATATCTACCTGCAATACTTTTGCGGGCTGAAAAAGTTCACCACAAAGAAAGTCTTTGACCCCAGTCTTTTTGTTGACATCCGCAAACGAATGGGGGGAAAAGAATTTGATAAGTTCAACCAATTGGTCATAGACCGCTCGGAAAGGATAAAACCGCACCAGGCCCGCATTAAGAAAAAAGATAAAGGAGGGCAAAAAGGCAAAGGGAGCAATGAAGGCCCTGGAGAAGGAGAAAGCACCCCAAACCGGGGCACGTTAAAAGTGGATGCCACCGTAGCAGACCAAGAGATTAAATTTCCCAACGATGTGTCACTGCTGAACAGCGGCAGGGAGAACCTTGAACGGATCATAGACATACTGTATAATGCCAAAGAAGACAAGACAAAGCCCCGGGACTACCGGCGCGTGGCAAGGAAAGCCTACCTTGGCTTTTCAAAGAAAAGGCGCAAGGGTGCCAAAGCCATACGCAAAGGGGTGAAAGCCCAGTTGCAATTTGTTGGGCGGGACCTGAAAATCATAGAAAAGCTTTTGGCCAAACCCGGCAGGGGCCATATTCTTTCCAGGCGGGATACAGAGCTGTTGGAAACTATCCGGAAAATGTACGGGCAACAAAAGTGGATGTACGACAACAAGGTACACAGTTGCCCGGAACGTATTGTGAGTATTTTCCAGCCCTGGGTACGGCCTATTGTACGGGGCAAAGACAAAAACAAAACGGAATTTGGCGCCAAGGTAAACGTTAGTGAAGTAAACGGGTTTTGCCGTATTAATACTTTCAGGTGGGAAGCCTACAATGAAGGGGGTGATTTACCTGCCCAGGTGGAAAGTTTCAGGGAGGTTTACGGCTGCTATCCCAAAGCACTTTTGGCAGACAAGATTTATTTGACACGAAAGAACCGGTTATTCTTGAAAGAGAAAGGGATAAAGATTTACGGAAAGCCTCTGGGCCGTCCCCCTGCCAGGCCAAAAGATACGGCACAGCAGCAGTACCGGAAAAGGAAAAAGGCAGCGGAGCGGAACCACATAGAAGCGAAGTTCGGGCAAGGAAAACGGGGATACGGGCTAAACAACATAAAAGCCCGGTTACCAGAAACATCCGAGTCATGGATAAATGCTATCTTCTTTGTAATGAACCTGACCAAATTGTTACAAATCGCGGAGAAATACCCCGGTTTTTTTGTCCCTGTTTTAGATAGGATAAATTTTTGGCTGGAAAGGACCGAAAAGAGGTTCGAAAAATATTTTTTCAAAGCCAGTCCCCAATTTTTGCTTAATTTGGCATGGTAGAAAATCAGCAGATTCTACGTAATTTTTTGCAATGGTTAATACCGAAATTTATGGACAGGCAAAAGTTTCTATGGGTTAAACGTATTTTTCTCCCTTTTCTATCTTAACATCGTTCACAAACTGCCGGATTTTTTGTTCATCCTGCTTGCGGCAAACGAGCAGGATACCGTCTTGTTCCACAGCGATGTAATCATCGAGGCCTTGCAGGACGACGAGTTTGTTGTCAGGCATGTTGATGATACAGTTTTTGGTGTCGTACAGCATCACATTGTCCCCTACAACTGCGTTTTGGTGTTCATCTTTTTCACGTATGGTGTAAAGCGAGCCCCAGGTGCCGAGGTCCGACCATCCGAAATCGACGCTGAGCACATACACGTTTTCTGATTTTTCCATTACACCATAATCGATGGAGATATTTTTGCAAACGGCGTAAGTTTCTTTAATGAACCCCTCTTCTTCGGGCGTGTTGTATTTGCCGATGCCTTTGGCAAAAAGGCTATCCACCTCTTTCAGGTGTTTGTCGAAAGCCTTCATGATGCTTTTCAGCGACCAGATAAAAATACCCGAGTTCCACAGAAAGTCGCCGCTGGCCACAAACGATTTGGCAATTTCCAGGTTGGGTTTTTCGGTAAATGTTTTCACCTTGTGCAACCGGCTTTCTTTGGGATACACGTTCTCTCCTTCGAGTTGGATGTACCCGTAACCCGTGTCGGGCCGGCCGGGACGGATGCCCATGGTAATCAGCCATTCTTTTTCGGCAGCCGCTTCCATGGCAATCTTCACATCGCGCACAAACTCATCTTCTTTTAAAATGATGTGGTCGGAGGGGGCCACCACGATGACAGCCTCCTGGTTTTCCTCTTTAATTTTGTAATTTGCATAAGCGATACAAGGTGCCGTATTACGCCTTGATGGCTCGCAAAGCACCTGTTTTTCTGTTATTTCCGGAAGCTGTTCCAAAACCAGGTTGCGGTAAATCTCATTGGTTACAATATAAATATTTTTCGCGGGAAGTATTTTGATAAACCTTTCGAAAGTAAGCCGGATCAGGGTTTTTCCGGTCCCGAGCACATCCATAAATTGTTTCGGATGGGCTGTTTTGCTCATGGGCCAAAAGCGCGACCCTACGCCGCCTGCCATGATTACGCAATAATAATTGTCCATGTCTGTTTTTTTGGTTGCACAAAAATAAGGATTATCATGAAATAAAAATTGTTTCGGGCGTGGACGCCCGAAACGGTTGAGGCGTGGATGCCCGAAACGGTTGAGGGGTGGATGCTAAAACGGTTAACGCCCGGAACGGTACAGGCTATTTTACAACTTCTACAGGCGTGAGGGGCTGGAACAAAAACACACGGTTGGTTTCCAACTCCAGGCATTTGTACCTTTTTCTCATCCGGGTAATGATTTCAAATTCCCGGGTGCCCTGAAAAATAAACCGGTCGCCGGGTTGCAGGTCTTCCACAAAAGTTTGCTGCCCTTTCTCATCAAAAAGCATAAGGGTACGGGTCAGTTCCACGTCAGCCTGGCTGGAAGCCTTAATGTTTTGCAGATGCTGAAAAACCATGGGCTGCAAGTTGTCGGGAAATATATTTTTTTCAAGAAATGGTTCCAGCAGGCGCCGGTAATTGCTTTTCCACTCGCGGCCGTGTGCTTTTGCACGCCGTCCGTATTGTTTGTAGGTAAGCAGGTGTGCCAGCTCATGGACAAACGTGATAAAAAAGGCATAGGGATTGAGGTCGTGGTTTACTGTGATACGGTGGGGCTGTCCGTTTGCCGGGGGACGGTAGTCGCCCAGTTTTGAACTGCGGCTTCGGGTTATCTTCAAATGGATTTTGTAACGGATAATCCAGTTGTACACGGTATTTACCACCTTTTCCGGGAGGTGTTCGGAGAGAATTTCTTTTCCGTTCATTTTTTCAGGTCATTATTTTCAATCAGTGTTAACATAAGGTTTGTTGCTTCATTCCAGTGATAATTCCGTTTTACAAAAGCAAAGGCATGTTCGGCCATTTGTTGCCGTTGCGCAGGGTTATCCAGTAAAAACAACAGGGCTTCCGCCAGCTCGCGGGCTGTTTCCCCTGTTATGATTTCTTTCTTTTCGCGGGCTTTCAGGGCTGCATTGGCAAGGGGCGTGGTCACGCAGGGAATTTTCATGGCCATGGCCTCCAGCAGTTTGTTTTGCAGCCCGGTCCCCATGCGCATGGGGGCAAT
>JALUYM010000017.1 GCA_027018745.1 Bacteroidales bacterium
ATTTGCGTAGCAATATATGCCGGTATGTGTATTTCATTTCCCTCAGGTGCCGGATAAGGTCTTCTCTTATTTGATATTCTTTTGTCATGGATTTTGTTTCGGATGCACTTTAACGAAATCCTGAATTTTTAAAGGAATCTAATCTCCGGCTTAAGTGTAAAAAATCAGGACATTAAAAAATCAACCAGCTTAGTATTCATTCAAATAAATAAACTCATACAATTCCACGAGGCGTCTGCCGGTGCCGTGGGCATCCCTGATAGCCAGCGGGTCGCTGTCGATGGTCCCCATTTCGGTAAACGTGAATCCAAGGGCACCGCTGCCGCCGAGGATCATGCGGTGACGAAGCATGAAAGCATGCAGGGTGTTCATTGTGCTTTCCATGTAACGACGTCCGGAAATAACATATCCGCCGATTTTGTTTTTCAATGTTCCTTTCATCCACCAGGTGCGTTCCATTAATTTTTTAATATCAACGCTCACATCAGAAAACTGTGAAGGGCTTCCGAACAAAATAATTTCTGCCCAGAGCATCTCTTTGTACACTTGTTGCATGTCATCATCGATGACACAGTATCCGGTGGTTTTGCATTCGCGACAGGGTCCGCAGCCCGAAAAATTTAATTCGCCGAGGTAAATACGGCGAATTTCTGCATTTTCCGGAAATTCTGATAAAGCAGCATCCATCATTCTCGCTGTGTTGCCCTCTTTGCGCGGGCTTCCGTATATGGCTAATACTCTCATCTTGTTTAAATGTATTTATAAATATTCTTTCTTTTCTGTTGCAAAAGTATGATAATCGCAAAAGATTGTCAGTTTTCCTTAAAGATTTTTATAAAAGAGACAACGTTCTTGACAGTTTCCCTCCGCAAGGCTGGTTTAGTTTAAGTTAGGATTCTGCTTGTCTTTGACAATGATAATGTTTTGTCGGTTATGCCTTAACTTTGCACCCTGGGTAATATGAACATAAAATTCTAAACAGATGAAAAATAAATGGAATTTAAATGGTAAAACTGCACTGATAACAGGAAGTACCCGGGGCATTGGACGGGCAGTAGCCGAAGAGATGGCCGGTTTGGGAGCTACGGTTTTTGTTGTTGCCCGGCACCCAAAAAAAGTTCAGTCCACTGTTAAAGAATTGCAAAATGCCGGTTTCAATGCTTTCGGGATCGCGGCTGATGTAACGCATTCGAACGAACGCCAAAAGATAATGGAAAAAATAGGCGAAAAGGGAAAAGGCCTGGATATTCTGGTCAACAATGTGGGAACCAATATTCGAAAAAAAATGATTGCTTACACTGAAGAAGAATATCATAAAATATTACAAATCAATATGCATTCAAATTTTGCGCTGTCCCGGCTTTTATATCCGTTATTAAAAAAATCGCCGGGCGCTGCTTTGGTCAATGTGCTTTCTGTAGCCGGACTGACACATTTAAGGACAGGGGCTCCATATGGAATGACCAAGGCAGCACTTGTACAGCTCACCAGGAACCTGGCGGTGGAATGGGCAGTTGATGACATCCGGGTCAATGCCGTGGCCCCCTGGTACACCCAAACGCCTATGGTGGAAACGCTGTTGAGGGATAAAAATTACTTGCAGGATGTCCTGGCACGCACGCCCATGAAACGGATTGCCCGCCCGGAAGAAGTGGCTGCCGCCGTGGCATTTTTATGTATGCCGGCCGCTTCCTATATTACCGGCCAGTGCCTTGCTGTGGATGGTGGTTTTATGGTCAACGGGTTTTAAAAGACAGGGATAAATAAAAATCTACTTTTAAAAGTAACAGGCGCATCGAAAAAAATTTCTTATTAAAAATTGTTAAAATAACCTTGTTATTGCCTAATTGTTTAGCTTTGCATACTTAACAGTAAAATCAAAATTATTCATCATGCGGAAATTAATTCAAACAGCAGGTCTGATCGCTATGGCGCTGCTGATTTTTGCTTCATGTGAAAATGCAAAAAAAGGGCAACAGTTTACCCTGAAAATGAACATTAAAAACATGAAATTAAATACAAAGGTTGTTTTACAAAAACGTGTTCAGGGTGAATGGGTCAAAAAAGATTCTGTTATTTTAAAAGATGGACAGGGAGAAATGACGGGTCATGTGAACGGAGCCCAGCTTTACTACCTTGCCATAAAAAAATTCAACCTCTATATTCCGATATGGCTTGAAAATAGCAACATTACTTTTAATTCCAGTCTCATTTCTTTGCGTAACCCTGTCATAAAAGGGTCCGTAGCACAAGACCAGTTTGAAGCTTACGTGGATTCAACCAAAAAATTTATAGAAAAAGAAAAAATACTGGGCATGAAATACGGCCAGGCGCGTGCCGCAAAGAATGAAAAAACCATGAAAGACCTGGAAGACCAGTATAAACAAATTGAAAAAGACCGTACAGATTACATGTTGGGATACATAAAACGTCACAATAAAAGTGTGGTGATGCCTTACATTATTATGAGCAACTCTTACGGTTTATCATTACCGCAGCTGGAACAAGCTACCAACTCACTGGACACTTCTCTTAACAGCAGTGTGTACACAAAATATCTGAAAAAAAGAATTGCCACATTAAAACGGGTGGCCGTCGGACAACCTTTTGTTGATTTTACGCTGAACAATGTGAACGGGAAACCTGTTTCCCTTTCTTCGGTTGTGAAGACACACAAATATACTTTGGTTGATTTTTGGGCTTCTTGGTGCATGCCCTGCCGTGCCGAAAACCCCAATGTGGTGAAAGCTTATAACGAATTTAAAAACAAAGGATTCACTGTTTTTGGCGTTTCTTTCGACAAAAAGAAAGCAGACTGGGTAAAAGCTATCAAACATGATGGATTGGTTTGGACACAGGTTTCCGATTTAAAAGGGTGGAATTCTGCTGCCGGAAAACTTTACGGCGTTCAGGCTATTCCGCACAATGTGCTTATCGGCCCCAAAGGAAAAATCGTTGCCGAAAACCTGAGAGGTGATGCATTGACCAATAAGCTGAAAGCGTTGTTAAAATAAAAAAGTATATCGTTTAACCTTGATAAAAAGGCCTGCCTTAAACAGACAGGCTTTTTTTGTACAACCCCGGGCTTTTTGCCGGAAAAATCCCTTTATCCCTTTTTATCATTTGTGTAATTAGTTTTACTTTTGCCATAAACTGAAAACAAATTGATTCAAATAGAGGAAATAAAAAAGGCCGTATCGGCCATGAATGATGAGTTGCTGACCATTCGCCGTTATCTGCATGCCCATCCCGAATTAAGTTTTGAAGAAGAAAAAACCGCTGTTTACATATCGCAGTTGCTTACTTCGTGGGGTATTGAACACCAGACCAATGTTGCAGGCAATGGTATTACGGGGTTGATCCGGGGACGAAATCCTGATAAAATCACCCTGGCGCTCAGGGCCGACATGGATGCCCTTCCCCTTCAGGAAGAAAACGATGTTCCTTACCGGTCGTTGAACCAAAACATTATGCATGCCTGTGGACATGATGTTCATACAACCTGTTTACTGGGAACTGTCAGGCTTTTGCATGCATACAGATCAGGTTTTGAGGGTTCTGTAAAATTTTTATTTCAGCCTGCAGAAGAAAAACTTCCCGGTGGCGCCTTGAAAATGATAGAGGCTGGTGTATTGGAAAATCCACGACCGGATTACATTTTGGGTCAGCATGTTTTTCCTGAACTGGAAACCGGGAAAGCGGGGTTCAGAAAAGGCAGCTATATGGCGTCTTCCGATGAGATTCATCTTATCATTTCCGGAAAAGGAGGCCATGCTGCTTTAACAGGCACTTATGACAATACGGTTCTGGCGGCAGCTGAATTAGTGACTGAATTGCAAAAACATTTGTCGAAAGACAATTCTTCTGTCCTTGCCTTTGGAAAATTTATAGCCAATGGTGCGTACAATGTCATTCCTTCGGAAGTAACAGTGCAGGGAACCTTACGTACTTTTGACGAAGGCCGAAGAATCGATATTCACCACTTCATTCAAAAAACAGCACAATCTGTTTCCGCCCGTCACCATACCCTTTGCCGGGTACTGATTAACAAAGGCTATCCTGTGTTGGTCAATCACCGTAAAGCCACAGAAATTGCACGCCAGGCAGCGATAGAATATCTGGGCAAGGAAAATGTTGTGGAATTAACCAGGCGAATGACGGCAGAAGACTTTGCCCGCTACGGACAAGTCGTTCCGGCCTGTTTTTATCGTTTGGGAACGGCCAATCGAAAAAAAGGTATTACCGCCGGCCTGCATACCTCTCATTTTGATGTGGATGAAAACAGCATTGCCGTTGGTACCGGCCTGTTGTTGTGGATTACTTTAAAAACCCTTCGGCTGGCAAAAAAGAACATGAATAAAAACCAATTACAGAAAAATGACAGTAAATAATCAACCTTATCAAACCGTCTGGATGGAAGGAAATTCCGTTTTCATGATACAGCAAAACCTTTTACCGTTCCAATTCAAAATACACGAATGTAAAACTTACTGGGATACCTGTATTGCCATCACAGATATGATTGTGCGGGGTGCCGGGGCCATTGGTGCTGCAGCCGGCTTTGCTATGGCACAGGCTTTTCTGACCATTAATACCAAAGAGCGGTTGAAAATGATCCGCGAGGCACGCAGCGATATTGAAAACACCCGTCCTACTGCCAAAAAC
>JALUYM010000018.1 GCA_027018745.1 Bacteroidales bacterium
GTGCCCCCCATTCCTGCATGAAAGGTCGGAAACGGTTCGACCTCAAAAATAAAGGAAATCAAAAATGTCACTTACACAGAAATTTCAAACCGCCGCCGCTCTTAAAAACAAAACACTGGCGCAATTGCACAGCAAACTTGATCTAGCCATGAAACAGGCCTTAATGCACCCAAGACACAGCATGGAGCGCATTCACGCTCTGGCCTCTATCCAGAATATTCAACGCGCCATAGCCGCCTTGATGTCCGACCGCGTTGTGGATTTCACTTATAACCTGTTCTTCTAAAGTTAGTAAATTTTAGGGGGCGCAATGCCCCCTAATCCCTCAAATACCCCATAAATACAGGTTAAATTTTGCATTAAATACATGTAAAAGTAGCATTTTATTAAAGCAATACATGCAATAATAAGGGTAACAGCCTGATAAGGAGCAATAAAATGAAAAAAGGATATACTGACGATTGGGGGTATGAGGTAGAAATCAAGGATTATTCGGATTGGTCGGATTTTGAGCCATGGCAATATTGGTCGGCTCAATTTGACTGGCAAGCCGAAACAGAGGTCGAAGAGCAGGACATCATCGCCTTTCGGGATAATGTTCAACAAGAACAATATGACGGGTCAATTTTATTTCATAAAGCCGCCAGATTCATAATCGCTCGCGTTGCCAAGATTACCCAAGATGATTTTTATCTTGAGGTCATCCAAAGCGAAGGCAAGCTCGCCCTGCCTCCCGCCGACAAGATTAAGCGCAAAAGAGCATGGGTGTTTAAATATGGCCTTTACCGATGGCCAAGGGACGATAGCCCAACAGGAAACAGACCGCTCCGGCCAACACAACGCAAAACGCCCGTCAGCACAGATGGAACGCCAAAATCCCGTCCCACGGGATCCGGCAATCGTTCCAAAGGGAAAAGCGGCAAGGGCGGCAAAGGTGGCTGTAGCTCTGCCTTTTCCAAAGCCGCCGGGCGAAACAAAAACGCACCCCCGCAACGCACACCACCTCCGCCTTCGTTCAGGAGATAATATATTTCCTAACGGTAGCTAACGGCGGATTTTTTTTGGCAAATAGGACAATATTTTGAAGCATTCGTTTGCCAATCAGACGCAAGAATTCTGAGATATGAAATTATCTTTTTTGAGGTTAGAGCTACCCCCAATATTTCCTTAGGACTTGTACTTAATACATCATATGCTATCTTTAGTAGTATATAGAATATCAAATTAAAGTGAATATTTTTGTCAGTAATTTTTTAAACTTAAAAAATTATATTCGAGGAGCATCAAATGAAAGTTACAGGGAAGTCCGTAAGGTCACTAACACAAATCCTAAAAATCTCTGGTAGTGCTAAGCAAGTTAGATTTACTGTAGCAATTGATGAATTAGATAAGGCTTTACTCTCAAAACTAGGATTTAGCAAAAACCCCGACATTGGTGAGTGCCTTATCCCAACTGTTTTAGGTAAATACACTGCCTTTAATGCAAACGGAAATACAAAAATTCGAAAAGATTTACCCATGGAGCCAGAGACAATCATGTATTACGGAGCGTCTAGAGATTGGCATGGGGGTATTCATCACGGCATAAGAACTAGAACCATAAATAAATATCCAAGGGAATACATAGCGGCACCATCTGAAATATTTCAAATATTAGAAATTGATAATAAAAAATTCATTTCCTCATCAGAACTTAATTTAGATGATATTGAAGAAACCAGAAACGTTCATGTGTCCAATATAATGCTTGAGTGCTTTAACGCATTTGAGATATTCGATGTTGATAAACAAACAATAGTTGGCCCTACATTAAAACGGTTACAATGGGATATTTTGCCGAAAGGTGAATATCCGTGGGAAAAATCAAAACCCATAATAGATAAAGTGATAAACCAAATAGACAAAAAAGACAAAAAAGTAATTGAATACCGCATGAGGTCCATTTCTCTTCGCAATCCCGATTTCTTAGCAACAGGCCGAGGGGGCTTTAATGGATATTTTGTATATGGCTTTAGTAGCAAAGGTGTCTATGTGTTAGAAAGTATTCACTTAGACAATGCAACTTACATATTTAATAGTGATTGGGAATCATTATCACAACTAAGTAAAAATGATATCATTAATAGCAACCTCCCCCACACTAGAATTATACATAATAAAAAATGGGGTTATTCAGTGGGTCGAGCAATAGATGGAAAATAACAATTCAGAATTGGAAATAGAACTTAAATACGATAACCCGCTAAATGACCCAGAAAATGATATTTTAGGGCGAAAAGAATTTGCAAAAAACCTTGCGAAAAGCATTATTGGGCTCAATTCCACACAAGGGTTTGTATATGCATTATACGGCCCTTGGGGATCAGGAAAAAGTACTGTGATCAATTTCACAGAACATTATCTCAAAAAACATAACCTTGAAAAAAATAAAGCAAAAATTGTAGTTTTTAAATTTAATCCATGGATGTTTTCGGGTTCAGAAAATCTTACAAAAATTTACCTAGACCAATTACGTACACGTTTACGTATGGATGATGTTAGTGATGATTTAAAGAAAATTTCTAAAAGTTTAGAACTCATTGAGATCGGACTTTCGTTTGCAAAACCCATTGGAAATATAATTATTCCAGGGTCTGGTTCATTTATAGAAAAGCTTAAATCATTTGTGTCAAATTTAAGAAATACCTCTGATAGTACTTCGAACTTATTTGAAAAAGATCTTCATCATTTAAAAGAGGATATTAACACTGCATTGCAAAGCCAAGAAGACAAAATATTAGTAATAATAGATGACCTAGATCGCCTTTTTGATGAAGAAATTAAAGACTTTATAAAAATGATTAAAGCAGTATGTGATTTTCCGAAGATCACCTATTTACTTGCCTGTGATTCCGATAAAGTCGCCAATGCTCTGAATAGAAACCAAGAAAATAATGCTGATGGATATGATTATCTTGAGAAAATAGTCCAATGTTCTTTTAACATACCACGACCCAACCAACTGAACCTAAATAAGCTCTTCTTCACAGATTTGGATCAAATACTTGGCGATTTAAAAAATAAGAATTTGTTATTCGATGAAACAGACTGGGGAAATATATTTCATGACGGTGTTGCTCCATGCCTTAAAACTCCAAGAAATGTAAAAACACTCATCAATTCCATTTCTGTAACTTATCCTGCTGTACGTGATGAAGTAAATGTCAGTGATTTTGTTGGCGTTCAAGTCCTACGGGTTTTCTATCCAAAGGCATATGCTATGATAGACCATAACAAAGAGCTTTTGGCTGGAACTACTGACGGATCATATGGTCAAAATCATCAAAAAGAGCTGCAAACATCCTTTTACGATCAATTACATGAAGAAATACCAGAAACTGATCTAAAATATTTCAAGGCATTAATGTCTCGATTATTTCCCAAATACTCACAAACCGTTGAAAACGGAATGGGCTATGGAAGCGATTGGTCGATAAAATGGAAGCAACATCGTAAAGTATGTAGTGAAGAATGCTTCGGCCTTTATTTTGCTCTCACAATACCAGACGACTCTTTTTCACTCCAAGAAATGCAATCAGTTATTGCCTTAGCGAATAACCCTGATGAATTAAAAACAAAACTCCTTTCTTTCATAAAAGAAGATAATAAAACCCAAAAAGGGCGATATAAAATTTTTCTCGGGGAATTAGAGGCCTTCACAGAAGAAAGTATCTCAGAAGACAAGATAGAACCACTACTCCAAGCAATTTATGACATTAGCGATCAAGTTGGCTCTGATGATGATGATCGAGGCTTTATGGACTTAGGTATCAGCATGTCCATGTTGCGTATATCTTATCAACTGGTTACGCGTATTGAAAATGAAGAAGATAGATTTCTACTTCTCAAAAGAATATTTGAAAACTCGAAATCCGTTTCTCTGGTTGTTGATGAAGCATCTTTAATTGATTCAAAAGAACTAAAAGAAAAAGATAACATTGTGTCGCATGAACATGCTAATGCACTCATCAAACTGGCCTTAAACAAGATTAAAGAATTTTCAACAAAAAAAGAATTTTCTAGGATCGATCAATTTGATAATATTCTTTATCGTTGGAGAGATTGGTCATCTATGGATGAGGTAAGAGAATATGTATCTAAATTAGTAAAATCAGACCAAGGGCTTACCTCTTTTCTAACTGCCTTTATGAATATGTCCATGTCCCATAGCATGACTGACCGAGTAATTAAGAAAAAATTCCGAGTTTCGCACAAAACTATACTGCATTTTATTGAGCCAACAGAGTTAGAAAAATGGATAGAACGAGTACGAAAAATTATTGAAAACAATGATGCTTTACAATCACGCCAGAAAAAAGCTCTTGAAGTTTTTATTGATGAAAAAGATAAACCAGAAAATTATCCAAATCGATAATTGGTAAATAAATTTCCATTAAACTGCCAATAGGTTACGATGGATTTTAAGGGGTTAGGTCTGGGTGGTTATCCGGTTTTTCGGGGCTTTTCGGTTTTTTGCGCCACTTATGGCGGAGACGTTTGATAGCGATGGAGATTTTTTGGCGGGCGCGGCGGGAGATGGCTATTTTTAAGGTCAGCACCCTGTCATTTTGATGCCTGCCCTGATCCCCGCCCTCTATCTTGCCAAAAATCTGATC
>JALUYM010000019.1 GCA_027018745.1 Bacteroidales bacterium
TAGCAAATTGGAATTTTTATAAAATATGTAGGCCTTCCCCTGTTCCGGAAAATTTATTTCGATGGGTTTGTTCTGATTTCTCATCTCCCGCAGCATTTTCATGGCATAAGCCGGGTTGCTCATGCGCACATCATTCAGGTTGCCATACTGCAAAATATTGGTTTGTGTGCTGTCGGTTACAATCACCGGCACATTGGAGGAATTAGCTGTAATTTCAGACATGAAAACCGAAATGTAATCATTCAGCACATCCTGCAGCTGGTTAAAAATAATAGAATTTCTGTAATACAATTTGGTGCCTGTATGGGGAATGGGAATGGGGGGATAAACCGAAAATTCTTCTTTCAGTTTCCCTTTGAAATAAAGAGAAGACTTTTTAGGTTTGGGGTAAAGGTTCCTGTAAAAGACGATCTTTCCTTTGTTGTTGGTTATGATGACCGGAATATCCCGGTTACGGTAAATAATACTCAGGTAAAAAGTCAGCTCATCCGAAGTGTTGTTCTTACGGAGCATTCGTTTGTATACATCGGCCAGAAGTTCTACTTTTTGCCGTTCTGATGACCGCAGTTGATGGAAAAAAGCATCGGTGTATTTTACAAGGCGCAGTTTGCGGTGAACAGCATCGGCCCAAAGTCGCACGTTTTGGCGTTCTGCCCGGGCAAACTTGGTTACCAGCATGTTGGTATACAGCAAAGAGGCGGTGATAATAAGTGCGCCTAAAATTGCGAGAATAATTTTCCAACGTTTTTTTCTTGAATAAAGCTCCACAGTAAAAAATTAAGTACCAAAAATACGAACCTTTATTGGATACGAAAAAAAAGCCGGTTTATTGTTCGTTTTCCCCTTCGGATGTTTTAAAGAAGATTTTTTACTGTCACGGTTTTGTACATTTATCAGGGCGTGCTTTTATCGTATGAGTAAGACAATGCGGTTTAATTCAGGTCAACCTGTTCAATCTTTTCAAAGGTGTCGGGATTGATAACCCGCAGGGTAACTTTTTTCCCTTTCACATCAAAAAGCATGAGGGCATGTTGAGTGGTATATTTTTTCACAAAGTTGCTCCAGGGCAGTTTCTCCAAACCGTAATAAGGGGCGCCGGCCGAACCATTGGTAATCTGCCACAAGTGGCCGTGAAGTTTTAATTCGGGTTTATCGTAACCTTTGGGATAACGCGGGGTACTGTTGTTAATGAGCATCCGCGTGTAATTGTGTTCATCGCCACACAATAAAGCCAACACCTTTGGATTTTTATTGATAAGCAAATTCAGAAACTGGTCACGCCGCTCGATAATTCCTTTTTTTACAGGCTTGCCGTTTACCCACGGTCTGATTTGGTTGTTTCCGTGGTACCACATATCGTCACCGCTATGGCCTGCATTGGGAAACGCCGGCGTATGGATGGTAACAAAAATATGGTCAATCCGATTGTCGTTTTGCAATTTCGACAAAGTTTTTTTTAACCATTCCAATTGTTTATCCATAATGTAAGCATGAACATTTCCTCCGGTGAGCGGTATTTGATGAGGGTTTGGTGTATACCAGTAATTAGAGTTCAACGCGACGATGGCAATGTTGTCATAAATGTAGTAATAAGCTGTTTCAAGGTAGGGGGGAAAGTCTTTGGCGTTTTTATCGGGGTCATAATAAGCCCCGTCTTCGGAAGCCGGACCGTTTGTCGGGTTGACAAACTCATCAGAAAAAACTTTTTCAGCCGAAACTTTTTCAAAGGGGAAATCGTCAACAGAAACACCGTAATGACTGCCATTGTCAAAAACTTTCAGGAAAGCTTCATGGTTTCCGGGCGAAATATTAAACGGCATGTAATGCCAGTACGGTTCTACCACATCTTTCCAGTTGGTATACTCCAGTTGTTGTTGTCCGAGACAGGAAGAATAACCATTGATCAAGTCGCCTGTAAATTGCATGAAAACAGCATGTTCTTTGGCAGCCAACACAGCCATACGTTTTAAAATATATCCGTTTACCCCGTAAATGTCCCGTTCGCCACCGCCGGTAGCTTTGCGCGAATCGCTGGCATACGCAAAAGTAAATGCTGTCCGGCTTCCCTCTTTGGGCGCTGTATGAAAAGAATAAGTTTCTGAATAATTACCGTAATGAACCGTATAATGATAAAGTGTGTTGGCATGAAGCCCTGTAACGGATATTTCGTGATGGAGGCCTGTTTCGTCGGGATTCATGTATTTTCGGCCGTTTACTTCCACATAAGGCTGACATGGCATGTTTGTTTCAAACCATACTACCATACTGCTGTCGGTTTGTTTGTTTAATAACGGACCGGTGGTTATGGTCAAATCGGGTGTAAAAGGCCCCTTTCCTTTAATGTTCACTTTTCCATCAAACAAAATATCTCCCCGGGAATTAACAATCCGGTACCCCAGTTTCATGTGTCCCGTTTTTTCCCAACCGGCAATATCGTATTTCCCGGCCAGTTGCTTCAGGTTTATTTGGGCTTTTCCGTTTTTAATCCTGGCAATTTTTTTAAAAAATACAGGATAGGCATATTTTTGTGGGAGACGCGAATATAATCCGTAATAAATGATACCGTTAAAACCGGGGTTATGAAAGTTAAAAGCAATGCCGTTTTGGGTACCGGTGGGCAATACAGCTATGTTTTTTAATTGTTCAAACGGGTTGGCTGTTTTTTGCGGTGCCAGTTTTCCTGTTTTTGGGTTTTTATAAAAGAGTCTGCCTCCTTTCTGAAAGATGTTACTATAAACATCGGGGACTTCAATGTTATTGTTTTGTGCAAAAAGGCTTCCTGATAAAAGCAGAAGAAAAATCAGTTTGAAAAAATGTTTCATATTATAAATTTATTTTGTTAGGTTATTAATCAAAATTAGAATGAATGATTCTTCAAAAACGGATGGAAATCGCCAGTAAGGCCGAGTGGTTTTTGTGTGCGAATATCGTGCACAATTTCAATACTGTTTCTTGCCTCTTTTATCCCGAAACCGTTTTCGGTCAATATTTCCCGATAACTTTCTGTGTGCAAATCGGTAAAGCCGCCGCTGAATTCTATCTCTTCGCCATTCACCGTAATAGAACGGTAAGTTGACCATCTTTTTTCCAGTGCTTTTTGGGGCAGGTCATCACGGTCGAGGCTTAGGAACCATCGTACCCTGGCCTGTTTGAGCTGTAAAAATCCTGCGGCTTTATTTTTCTGATAAACATGGACCTTGCTGTCTTGCACTTCGCCGAATATCCAGCTCAGCATATCGAAAAAATGAATGCCGATGTTGGCAGCCACGCCTCCCGATTTGGCGGGGTTTCCTTTCCAGGAGTAAAAATACCACTTCCCCCTTGAGGTAAGATAAGTTAAATCAATATCATAAATTTTATCAGCAGGACCGGAGATGATCTTGTTTTTCAAAGCAATAATAGAAGGGTGTAAACGGAGTTGCAGGATGTTGTAAATTTTTTTACCACTTTCTTTTTCGACTTCTTCGAGTCCATCGAGGTTCCAGGGATTCAATACCAGTGGCTTTTCACAAATAGCATGGGCTCCATTTCGGAGGGCAAGCCGGATGTGTGCATCGTGCAGATAATTGGGTGAACAAATGCTGACATAATCCACTTTTCGGTCAGCAGTACGTCGAAGCTTATCCAAATGGCGGTCGAAACGTTCGGGTTCGGTAAAAAAATCCGCTTTTGGAAAAAAAGAATCGATAATCCCGACACTATCAAATGGATCAAGTGCTGCCACCAAATCATTGCCCGTTTCTTTTATGGCTTTCATATGCCGCGGTGCTACATAACCTGCAGCGCCGATCAATGCAAATTTTTTTAACATGGAAAATGGTTCTTTATTTTTGCAAAGATGCGAAATTTCTTTGTGCTATTTGGAAAACTCCGGGATGGCGGGTGAAAACAGGAAAATAAAGTTTAACAGACATCTTTCCAACACAACTTTTTCTGTCATTGTTGTTCCTGAAAGCAAACACGCTCAATAATCTTCGGAAAAAACCGGTACTCCAGGGTATGAACTTTTTCTGCCAGGCTTGCAGGCGTATCTGAAGGTGAAATTTTTGTTTCTGCCTGAAAGATAATTTGTCCTTCGTCGTAGTGTTCGTTCACATAATGGATGGTAATGCCACTTTTCTTTTCCTTTGCAGCGATAACAGCTTCATGGACATGCATGCCGTACATTCCTTTTCCTCCGTAAGCAGGTAAAAGAGCCGGATGAAGGTTAATGATTTTTTGAGGAAACTGCCGGATAAGTTCAACAGGAATTTTCCACAAAAAGCCTGCCAGTACAATTATTTCTGTGTTTTGTTCACGAAGGTGCCGAATGAGACCCTCTGGTACGGAAAGGTCGGAACGGCCGATTATCCGTACAGGAACATTGAGTTTCCGGGCTCTTTCTAAAACCCCCGCACGGGGATTATTGGTTATTACTTCTGCTATACGGGCAGTTTTTTTCTTTTGAAAATAACGAATTATATTTTCCGCATTGGTTCCGTTTCCGGAAGCAAAAATGACAATATTTTTTTCTTTTATTTTCATAGACCGAAGGGAATGATATTGCAAAGTTAAACACTTCCGTTCATCTACAGAAAAAAAGCAGAAAAACGATTCCCCGCAATGGT
>JALUYM010000020.1 GCA_027018745.1 Bacteroidales bacterium
TGATAAGATACTCTAAAAGAATAAATAACATCTAAAATTCAATTGTTGTTTTTGTTTTAAAAAAATATTTGTTAAACCGTTAAATTCGTGTAATTTGTTGGTTTTTATCAACGAATTACACGAATTACACGAATTCCATCTCGCCGCAGGCGAGTAGAATTCATGTTATTGCAATAGAATGATCAAATAGGGGAAAATGAATAAGAATTTACTTATTTGATTTATATAGTACTAATTAATAACGAGTTAACTTTAAACAACTTCAGTAAATAATTGGGGGATATAAAAAGTTAGCGGTTATTGAAAAGAAAAATCTCAGAAGTAATAGAAATCAACCTATCTTTGTGGAAAATGAATTATAAATGAGTAATATAGAACGGAATACACAAATTGATTTTTATAATAAAGTTGTTGTTTTGTTGAAAGAAGCACGTAAAAGTGTTGTTCAGACTGTCAACAAAGCAATGGTCTACACCTATTTTGAGATTGGACGAATAATCGTAGAGGAAGAACAGCAAGGAAAAGAAAGGGCATCATACGGAAAACAATTATTGAAAGGACTTTCTGAAAAATTAAGTGTTGAATTTGGAAAAGGGTTTTCTGTTGACAATCTTGAAAATATGCGTAGATTTTACTTGTCCTATTCAATATCCGAAACACCTTCTCGGAAATCAACAATTGAGAAATCCGAAACAGTGTCTCGGAATTTCAATACACCTGATTTTCAATTAAGCTGGTCTCATTACCTTTTTTTAATCAAAATTGACAAAATAAACGAAAGAAAGTTTTACGAAATTGAAGCGATAAATAACAACTGGAGTGTGAGAGAATTGCAGCGACAATTTAATTCGGCTCTTTTTGAAAGATTAGTTTTGAGTAAAAACAAAAATGAAATCAAAAAACTTTCTGAAAATGGACAGATAGTTGAAAAACCAACGGACACTGTAAAAGACCCTTATGTTCTTGAATTTCTTGGATTACCGGAAGAAAGTAAATATTCAGAAACTGAATTAGAACAAAAAATTATAGACAAGTTGGAACACTTTTTACTTGAACTTGGAAAGGGATTTACATTTGTTGGAAGACAAGTACGGTTTACATTTAAAGAAAAACATTTTCGGGTAGATTTGGTTTTTTTACAACAGAATTTTACAATGCTTTGTTCTTATTGACCTAAAAATAGGCGAAATATCTCACAAAGATTTAGGACAAATGCAAATGTATGTAAACTATTACGACAGGAAAGTAAAACTTGAAAGTGAGAATCCAACTATTGGAATTATACTATGTAGGACAAAAGATGATGCATTAGTTGAAATGACTTTGCCCAAAAATAATGAGCAGATTTTTGCAAGTAAATATCTAACTGTTTTACCAAGCAAAGATGAATTAAAGAAATTGATTGAAATTAAAGAAGATGAATAAACACAAAAACCGCTCCTTCGGATTGCCCGCCCGGACCGGACAGGCAAATCCGAATGGGCAGAAGGTGTACAAGCATACCACTTCTGCCGTCCCCGTATACCGCTTCGGGCGTCCCCGCCCGAAGAACAAACCAATAAAACAATGACATTCCACCCCGCAAATAGCACATTTGGTTTTGCCAGCCTCAACTTCCCACATAAAAAACCAAAAACCGGAAAAAATACCCGGGATAGAAAACATTAAATTTTTGTAATTTTAACAACTCAAAAAAATTGAAAGAATAAGGCGGTATTTTAAAATAAAGCCGGTCACTAATAAGGGTGAAAAATAAAGGCAAGGTTGAAACAAACGGATTGGCAAATGAAACAGAAGAACCTGCAAGAAACAAAAAAGCAAAATGAATAACCACTTTTTGTGGCCCTTATAAATTTACAGTCATGAAAAAACAAAATTTTTTCACTTCAGTCGCAGCCATAATTTTGTTCATGGCTGTAGTATTAGTTGGATGTCAAAAACATCCTGGCCCTCAACCTGCACCCCCGACACCTGTTCCGGCAACCATAACTTTAGACACTTGTAATAGTCTGACTATGACCGGGGCCAGTATTAAATTCACTGTACGGGACAATGATTACAGTGTTACCGAAGCCGGTATTTGTTATACCACCAATCTCAGTAGTACACCAACTACTGATGATTCTAAATTAGTGGCCAACAAGTACTAATGGTATCATCAGTGTAAACCTGACTAATTTACAAAAAAATACCAAGTACAAAATCCGGGCTTATTTGGATACCAAAACACACGGTTTAATCTACTCTTCCAAGTCTCTTACCATCTGGACCTATGGTCTCTTAGACCATGACGGTAATGGTTACCATACTGTTAAAATTGATGGCCGGGTTTGGACTGTAGAGAACCTCAGGGTCACCCACTACAACAACGGGGACCCTATCCCGGTGGTTACAGATAGTGTCCAGTGGAGAGATGACCACCAAGGAGCCATTTGTTGGTATGATAACAATCGTGCCAAATATGATTCTGTGTATGGTGTTCTCTACAACTTCTACGCCGTGATGGACCCGCGTGGTATTTGTCCTCCAGGTTGGCATGTGCCGACTTATGATGAATACAGCACTATGTCTGGCTATCTGGGAGGTAGTCAAACAAATTTAGTATCGGGTGGCAAAATGAAAGAAAAAGGTTTTAAACACTGGAACAAACCTAACACTGGCGCTACTAACAGCTCTGGTTGGACTGGTTTACCAGGGGGTTTCAGAGGTGGTACCAGACAACATCCCAATACCTTTATCTTTGGTAACCTAGGTTATCTTGGGTACTGGTGGACCAGTTCCAAATCTCCTATGCCTAATAGTGCCTATGTTACCACATTAATTTACAATGATACCTATGAGGATATTGGAGCTTCTATTGAAGACAATTTGGGAGCCAGTATTCGGTTGATAAAAAACAAATAATCAACCCCAGGGTTAGAGACTAACAAGTTTCTAACCCTTTTTTATTTCCGAAACTAAAATAGCCTTCTAATGAGAAGACTATAATAGTTTAAAGTTTTTAATTAAGAATTAGTATATGCCAATTGGCAGACAAACACCTTGAGGATTAGCTACATAGCTACAGTAGTAACCACTCCTCCCGATTTGCAATCAGTAGGTTTTAAAGCCGGAGGATTTCAAATCTCCCTGTCCGGTAACTTTCGGATTGCCCGCCTGGATCGGACAGGCAAATCCGAATGAGCAGAGGTAGTAACAAATATTTTAATGAATTGCGACACACACCATTGCTTAACTGATGGAGTGATGATTCGTTAATCCCCGGAAATCTTATTACCTTCGCACAGGAATTTAATGCAAGCATCTTATTTGTATGATAAATTACAACCTGCATCAGCACAGTAATTTTTCGGATGGCCGTGACGCACCCGAGGCATATGTAAAAAGGGCTTTACAGCTCAATTTTCGTGCCATGGGCTTTTCGGAACATTCTCCCCTTCCTTTTCCCACGCCCTTTTCTTTAAAAAAGGAAAAAGCAGAAGCCTATGTCAGGGAAACAGCCCGGTTAAAGGAATTATATCGCGGACAGATTACGCTTTACCGGGCATTGGAATTTGATTTCATCCCGGGTTTATCGGACGATTTTTACTATTGGCGCAATAAACTGAAACTGGATTACGCCATAGGTTCGGTGCATTTAGTGAAACCAGGCGGGGGCGATGGCCTTTGGTTTATCGATGGCCCCCAAAAAGAAAAATACGATGAAGGATTGAAGAAATATTTTGGGAATGATATAAAAAGTGCCGTAAAAACTTATTATGACCAGGTGAACCGGATGGTGGAAAACCAACCTGTTGAAATTGTAGGACATCTTGATAAAATTAAAATGCATAATGCCGGACGGTATTTCCGGGAAGACGAAAAATGGTACCGCCGGCTGGTAACAGAATCGCTTGAATTGATAAAAGAAAAAGGCCTGGTTGCAGAAGTGAACACCCGCGGCTTGTATAAAAAGCGGTCTGACCGGTTATTTCCGGATGGCGAAACCCTGCGCCAGGTCGGGAAAATGAAAATTCCCGTCGTTATTTCTTCTGATGCCCATCAACCGGATGAACTGAACAGTTTTATGGATTATGCCGAAAAACGGCTCTTAGAAACCGGCATAAAATCCGTGGTTTTTTTCCAAAAGGGAAACTGGGAAGAAATTCCGTTGATTTAATTTTTTTTGTACTTTGGACAAAAAATTACCATACATAAACAAATGAAAAAGTTTTTCAAAATCCTTCTGTATTTTGTTTTAGCACTGGTCGTTGTGTTTGTGGGATTTTTGGCATATATCACCATTACCGATTACCATCCCCCAAAAGTGGTTAACCTTATGAACAGCGCTAATTCGACCATTGAGCCGTTAGACAAAGATACTTTTAACCTGATGACCTGGAATATCGGATATGCCGGCCTGGGAGCTGAAATGGATTTCTTTTACGATGGCGGGACAAAGGTGAGGCCCGCCAAAAAGCTGGTTGAGAAATACCTGCATGGTATCGAACATTTTGTTTCTTCCAACGATTCCATTAATTTCTGGTTCATTCAGGAAGTGGATATGCATTCGCACCGTTCGTACGATTTGAATGAA
>JALUYM010000021.1 GCA_027018745.1 Bacteroidales bacterium
CCTGTAAGGTCTTTAAGGACTACTTTGTTGTGCTTGTCAAGGTCGCCGTATAACTGCACAATGGGAGACAGATGTACCAGACTGTCATCCACATAAAGACTGTAAGAATAGCT
Source organism: Bacteroidales bacterium (assembly GCA_027018745.1). Lineage (GTDB taxonomy): Bacteria > Bacteroidota > Bacteroidia > Bacteroidales > F082 > Sulfidibacterium. The sequence goes on from JALUYM010000021.1 coordinate 114, forward strand.
CCCTTCCATGCTGGAGCCAACATGCTGAAAATTGCCTGTAACGGCTTTGTTCCCCCATCGGCCATTCATACGGGTATAGGAAGCTTTTTGCTGAGAAAATGCAATGAGGGGAAACATAATAAAAGTAATGGAAAGAAAAACTAATTTTTGTTTGTTCATGGCTGGGATGCATATTTGTATTGTTGTCAAAAGTAGGAATAAATATCGGTATGTCGTCGCCGGACAAATGGTTTTTTAAGTAAAATTTTTTCGGCAAATTGTTCAATACGGCCTGATGGATGAGACTTCTCTCGGATCGGGCTGCCATGGCATTCTGACCATTTTTTCTACTTTAAGGCTGGGATAGCCAAACTCATTGACCACTTTGCCAAGTAGCAGGTAAATTCCTTCTCCGGCAAAAGGAAAACGTTTCAGGACGCCTGGAAAATGGACTGTGTCGAACATTTTACCACCATAGTCCGAAAATGTGGCAAAATACATGTTTTCATTAAGTTTGGTGCGGATATGTTTTATGGTCACGAGCAGGCCGAGCATCCTGACTGTTTTTCCGGTATTTTCAGTCATTTCTGATGCATTTATTTCACCACGGAACGGGGTTTGCAGCATGTCAAACGGATTCATGCTGACTGGAAAACCAAGCAGTTCCATTTCATCATAAGCATCTTCCAGAGGACTTGTCTTCAGTTGTGGAAGTTTGAACTGTCGGCGCTGTGTCTGAAAAAGTATATTTTCTGCGGTTTGTTGTTTTTTTGTGTTGTTTAAAAGGTGTGCTTCCCACAACAGCTCCGGTTTGTTTTTTCCTGTAAAACGGAAAGCCCCTGCACGGATCAAAAGGACAAGTTGTTCTGTGCCCGGTTGTACCCGACTGATAAAATCTTCAAGGTCTTTGTAGGGTCCGTTGTTTTTCCGTTCCGCAATAAGCTGTTTCGCAAATTGTTGTCTCAATCCTGTCAGGTGCACCAAGCCAATAAAAATATTTTTGTCCCGAACGTTTGTTTTAAAATCGCTTCGGTTGATGCACGGCAGGTGTATTTTACCGCCAAAACGGGTAATTTCGTTAAAATAAACCCGGGCAGAATAAAAACCGCCGAAATTGTTGATGACGGCAACGAGAAACTCCAGCGGGAAATGGGCTTTCAGGTAAAGGCTCTGAAGGCTTTCAACGGCATAACTGGCCGAATGGGCTTTGGAAAAACTATAGCCGGCGAAACTTTCTATCTGTCGCCAAACTTCCCGGATTATTTTTTCAGGATGTCCCTGGTTTCGGCTGTTACGAAAAAATTTGTCTTTGATACGTAAAAATTCATCTTTACCACGAAATTTCCCACTCATGGCACGTCGTAATACGTCGGCATCAACCAAATTGAGGCCTGCAAAATGGTGACAAACTTTGAGCACATCTTCCTGATAGACCATGACGCCATAGGTTTCACTTAACTGCTCCCTCATGACAGGATGTATATACCTGAACCCGTTTGGATCGTGAAAGCGGCGAATGTACTCACGCATCATGCCGGAGCTGGCAACTCCGGGCCGTATAATGGAACTGGCGGCCACCAGCGTCAGGTAATCATCGCATTGCAGCTTTTTTAAAAGGCTTCGCATGGCAGGACTTTCGATGTAAAAGCAACCGATTGTCTCTCCGTTTCTCAACAACTTTTTAACCTGACTGTCCGTTTTCAGCTTTTCCGTTTGATGAATATCGATGGTTATTTTATGGTTCTGATGGATGAGTTTTGTTGCTTCGCGGATATGGCCGATACCCCGCTGGCTCAGGATGTCCAGTTTTTCAAATCCCAGCCTGTCGGCTTCAAACATATCCCACTGTGTGGTGGGAAGGCCTTTTGGCGGCAGGTCGAGGGCGGTAAAATAGCTTAACTGTTTCTCGGAAATGATGATACCTCCTGCATGGATACTTCTTTGGTGCGGAAATCCTTTGAGTTTTTGTGCCAGTGTAAAAATGTGGTGATGGATCTGACTTGTCCCTGATTCTGACTCAGGATGCGCCACCAGCTTGTCGATTTCCTCTTTGGGTAATCCGTGAACTTTTCCCAGCTCACGAATGGCCGATTTTTCTTTCAATGTTACCATGGCACCCAACAAGGCTACATGTTCCGGCCCGTAACGCCTGAAAATGTATTGCTGGATTTGTTCCCGTTCTTTCCAGGAAAAATCCAGGTCAAAGTCAGGTGGAGAACTGCGTTTCGGATTGATAAAACGTTCAAAATAAAGCTTTAATGCAATAGTATCCACATCCGTAATGTACAGGCAATAAGCCACTATACTGTTGGCACCGCTGCCGCGTCCTATGTGATAAACCCCATGTTCCATAGCATAATGGACAATATCATGGGCAATGAGAAAATAAGCGGCAAAGTCCATCTGAAAAATGATGTCCAATTCATTTTGCAGCCGTTTTTGGGCTTCATCATTTCTTTTGCCATAACGCCTGGTGAGCCCTTGAAATGCCAGTTTTTTCAGGAGTTTGCGATCAGAAGTTTTGCTGTCAGTGAAACTGATTTTGTTTTTCGGAAATTCAAAATGAATGCTGCACTGGCCCAGCAAACGTTTTGTATTCTCAATGATGTCTGGAAAGTTCTTAAATGTTTTTGTTATACTTTCCGGAGAAAGAAACGTTTCGTCATCATCTGCGTACATGCCTGGTTTTAGGTGGCTGAGCAATAGATTGTTGTCAATGGCCCGCAGGTTTTTGTGGAGGTATTTGTCTGTTTGGTTGTCAAAGGTTACCGGTTGTAAGACAACTGTTTTTTTCGGGGGTAGTTTTAATCTGACCAGCTTTCCTGCCTGGGATGGCCTGATGCCGGCAAACTCATTTTCCCGCAAGGTTTCCGGGAGGTTGTTCAGCGGATAGATCACAAAAACGTCATTGGGATCGGGAAAAGTTTGCTGCATGGTTGTTTCGCCGAGGTTGATGCGGGTCAGGAACCGGTTAAGCCTGCTAAAACCTTCGGGATTTTGTGCCAGGGCAACATAAAGCAATTCATTGCCGCGTCGAAATTCTATGCCGGCCACAGGTTGAATGTTGTTTTGCCGGCAGGCCCTCACAAAAGCACTCATGCCGGTGGTGTTGTTGATGTCCGTCAGGGCCAGCGTGCTGATCTGCATGGCAGAAGCCTTTTTTACCAATTGTTCAATGGAAAAAGTTCCATAGTGAAGGCTAAACCAGGAATGGCAGTTGAGGTACATGTATGACTGTTTTTCAACAACCAAATTTAACCGGAAATGGCGAATATTTCCATGTAATTTTTAGAAAAATACTTATCATAAATAAAAAAACCGTAAACTTGTAAGCTACAACAGACTATGAAAAATATCCTTGCCGTTGGTTTCATGATTTGGTTTGCTGTATGTTCGGAAACGGTTTCCGGACAGGCGATTGCAAACAAAGAAAGGGTTCTGCGCATAGGGTTTTATAATAGCGAAAATTATTTTGATCCTTATGTCGATTCCACTGTAAACTATCATGAATTTGAGCCGGACGGCAATCATCACTGGACCCCGGCACGATATCATATCAAACGGCAGCATATTTTTAAAGTAATCACTGCTATGGGGGGATGGCATGGTATGGATATCATGGCTTTTGCGGAGGTAGAAAATCGTTTTGTGCTGGAAGATTTGTTAAAAAACACCCCGCTGGGAACCGAGAAATACGGAATTATTCATTTTGATTCGCCTGATCATCGCGGCATTGATGTGGGTTTAATTTACCGGAAGTCAGGCTTTCATCCTTTTTATGCCCGGCCTGTTCCGGTACGCAGTGCAAAAGACCATGATTTGAAGACCCGCGATATTTTATATGTGAAAGGCAGGGTCGGACGAGATACACTGCAGCTTTTTATCAACCACTGGCCATCGCGTTACGGCGGCCTTATGGCCACGGTTTCCAAAAGATTGCTTGCTGCCCGCATCCTGTGCCGGGTGGTCGATTCCGTTTGCAAAAGAGATCATAATGCCCATATCCTTATTCTGGGTGATTTTAACGAAACCATAACTGACAAAGGATTACAATGGGTTTTGCATGCTGACACTACTTGTGCGATCATAGCACTTCCCCCTCATTTTGATAACGGGTTGGTGAAAGGTACCATTCGGAGTACTTCGGGCTGGACAATTTTTGACAGGATATTGTGTTCCAAAAACCTTGTGACAGAAACTTCACGGATTTTGGTGGTTGACAAAAGCTTTCATATCTTTGATGCACCTTTTTTGATGGAAAACGACGAAAAAAATATGGGATTAAAACCATTCCGTACGTACCAAGGTTTTAAATGGCAGGGAGGGTTTAGTGATCATCTGCCTGTTTATGTTGATATTGCATTTCAAAAACCTGCCAAACCATGAAGAGGAAATGGATTTTTCCCGGCATTGGTTTGTTTTTGGTAT
>JALUYM010000022.1 GCA_027018745.1 Bacteroidales bacterium
GGGATTCGTCGGAAACAAGTTTTACTATGGAATTACCGGATTTATTATGAAGACCAAAAATGATTTTTTCCGTTTCAAACAACGAAACCGCGGTAACCAGGAGGTGTTTTACGGCAATGCCGGTAACAGCCTTCGCAAGGGCATCGAACTCTCTTTGCTGTATAAAATATTGAGTAACCTGAAGTTACAAGTGGCTTATACGTATGCTAATTACAAATATACCTCGGCTACTATTGATCCGGTTTATACCGACACCAATTATGTGCTGACCACACCACCGGCCCCGGGACAGTGGTTGCCCAATTCACCACATAACCAGCTTTTTGCGGAATTGGTTTATTCCGTAACGAAAAACCTGAAACTTTATTCAGCTTTTGAAATGCAGTCGAAATGGGCCATTTACACGGATGCAAATGTCTATGCTGGAAAATTGAATCCGGCTGTTTATCAGAATTGGCAAAAAGGTTTTTCGTTGTTGCATCTCGGAGCAGATTATTTCTGGCGAATCGGAAAAGTGCACGGCGACTTTAATTTGTATGTCCGTAATCTGTTCAACGCCGAATACATGGCTTTTACCGAACCCGATCCGGATGGAAATGCTTATCAGCCTGGTCCCGGCAGACAAATTTTCGGTACGTTGAAAGTGATGTTTTAAAAGAAAATTTATATGATTTTTCCCGAACCCCGTTCGTTTTGCCGGTAAAAATTTTATGGTATAACGGCAAAACGGATGGGAAAGGGAGAAGTGTTGAAAGGTTCTGTCTAAAAAGCCCGCAGAGGCGTGTCATTGAAAGGAAACAAGGAATAGTAAATGCGTAAGCTAAAGAAGTAAAACTGCTCATTTACAGTTTATTCCAAAACAGATTGTTTATTCGCCCACCCGGTAACCAGCCCGATGCTCATCGTGCCAAAGGCATTCTGTCGGATCAATGAAGAGGCTTTTTTATTTTCCAATATAATTTTTGGTTATGTTCCCTAAGGAAATAATATGCGTGTTTTGTTTTATTACATCCTACTTTTGCCGGCTAAAAAACAGAACATGTATCAGGAAATAAATGAAATTTATCCGGTTGATGCTTACGAGAAAATCAGGAATGGCGCTTTACTGCTTGATATTCGAGAGCCGGAAGAGATTGAAATGTTTGCTTTTGATGTAGAAAACCAGATTTTTATTCCTCAAGGTGAATTGGCTTTACGCATGCCGGAGGTCCCTTTGGACAAAGAGGTGATTATTGGGTGCCACAGCGGAAACCGAAGTCGGATCGCTACACTTTTTTTAATGAAAGAAAGACACAAAAATGTGTATAACCTGAGGGGAGGCATACGAAAATGGATTGAGTTAAAGCTTCCTGTAAAATGGGATAATTACCAAGCTGAGATTGTTGTCAAAACCAGCAGGATTTAATTTTATTATCTTTTAAAGAAACAAAATAATGGCATTAACTTACTTTTTTGCTTTACTCAGTGGTCTTTTTTCAGGTGGTGCATTGGGATTGACCGGGGGCGGGGGCTCTATACTGGCTGTTCCTTTGCTGGTTTATCTTGTGGGTGAAAACATTCATTTGGCTATTGGCACTTCATTGGTTGCGGTGGGCGTTACATCATTAATTTCATCAGCCAGTTACATGCGGCAGTCGCTGGTAAAATTCAAAATTGCTCTTTTAATGGCAGCTCCTGGCCTTGTGAGTACCTATCTCGGCGCATTGATTAACAATCAGATCAAAGGACCTGTTTTGTTGCTCATCTTTGCATTGTTGATGATTTATATCGGTTATATGATGGCTTCGAAAAAAACTCCGGAGAAAAAAGAGATTACAGGTCAAAAATCCATTAATTATCCCAGGATTTTAATCCTTGGTTTTATTACGGGCTTTGCCAGCGGATTTTTTGGCATAGGGGGAGGATTTCTGCTTGTTCCGGCCCTTTTTCTGGGCGCCAACCTCAAAATGAAAGAAGCCATTGCCACTTCTTTATTTATCATTTTTCTTTTCGGGATGTTTGGACTGGCAAGTTACATGGTGCAAGGCCGTGAAATTAATTTAGTGATAAGCACTGTATTTGTAGCAGGTGGTTCTCTCGGAGGTATTATCGGCGCTTTTTACGCCAAGCGCATCGACCAACTTTGGCTACGTCGTATATTTTCTGTTTTTATCATTCTGATTGGGCTTGCCGTTTTTATAGAGAACCTCATTAAAGTGTTATAAATTATTGTTGTATTGAATTGTATTACAGTATTGCAAATCTTTATAATTAAGTTTTGTTTTAAACTTTAAACAACTTCATTAACAAAAATTTGTCATTGTGATGTTCTGCCAGTGGCGGAGCATAAGCAATCTGTTTTGAAATGACCTGTTTCTGGAATTACAGTTGGTATTATTCTATCGGAAGAAAGATTATCTCCGGATCATTTCCTCAAACTCCTTTTCCGAAATGATGGGAACACCCAGTTTTTCCGCTTTTTGCTTTTTGGCGGGGCCCATGTTGGCGCCGGCCAGTACGTAATCGGTTTTGGAAGAAATGGAGCTGACATTCTTGCCCCCGTAGCGCTCTATGAGTTCCTTGATTTCGTTGCGCGAATGGCGTTCGAACACGCCGCTTACCACAAACGATTTGTCCTGCAACAAAGCCGGGACAGCCTCTGTCTTCTTTTCCAGTTGCATCTGTACGCCGTGGGCTTTTAGTCGCTCAACTATTTCGTGGTGTGCCGGCTTTTGGAAAAAGCGGATGACCGATTCGGCAATTTTTTCCCCGATTTCTTCCACGGCAATCAGCTCGTCAAACGAGGCGGCCATTAGATTATCGATATTTTTGAAATAAACTGCCAGCTTTTTGGCTACGGTCTCTCCCACATACCGGATGCCCAGAGCGTAGAGTACGCGGGGAAAAGGCACGTTTTTCGACTGTTCAATTCCCCGAATGATGTTTTCGGCGGTTTTTTCGCGAAAACTAATGCGTTTTTCTTTTTTGCCATTTTCGGCCGGAATCACCTTTTCCAGCCCGAAAATGCGGTCGTAGGTCAGGTCGTAGAGGTCGGCAATGTTTTTTACCAGTCCGTGGTCGTAAAGTATTTCGATTTTCCCTTCGCCAAGGCTGTCGATGTTCATCGCTTTGCGCGAAATGAAATGCTCCAGTTTGCCTTTGATCTGTGGGGGACAGTCATCTTCGTTGGGACAGTAATGGGCGGCTTCGCCTTCCTGGCGGACAAGGGGGGTGCCGCACTTGGGGCAACGGTCGATAAACTGTACGGGCTGTGCCCCGGCCGGCCGTTTGTCAAAATTTATCCCGACAATCTTGGGAATAATTTCCCCGCCCTTTTCCACGTAAACAGTATCGCCGATACGCACATCCAGTTGGGCAATGATGTCGGCGTTGTGCAGGCTGGCCCGTTTTACGGTGGTGCCTGCCAGCAAAACCGGACGGAGGTTGGCCACGGGCGTTATGGCGCCGGTGCGCCCTACCTGATAATCAATGGATTCCAGAATGGTTTCTGCCTGCTCGGCTTTGAATTTATAGGCAATGGCCCACCGCGGATTTTTGGCCGTGTATCCCAGTTGCTGCTGCAAGGCTAGGTCGTTCACCTTGATGACAATGCCGTCGATGTCATAGGGCAGATGCTGCCGTCCTTTGTCCCAGTCATTAATGTACTCCATGATCTGTGCCATGTTGCGGCAAATGGCCATGTTGTCTGATGTTTTCAGTCCCCACGATTTGGCTTTTTTCAGGGCGTCGTAATGGGTTTTGATGCCGGGAAGTTCGTGCGGGATGTAGTAAAGGAAAGCATCCAGTTTGCGTTTGGTCACCTCTTTGGGATCCTGCATCTTCAACGAACCGGCTGCTGCATTGCGCGGGTTGGCAAAGGGGGCATTGCCGATCTCTTCCCGTTCGCGGTTCAACCGTTCAAATTCGGCACGGGGCATCAGGATTTCGCCGCGGATTTCCAGTTCCGGCGTGAAATCTCCACGCAGCCGCAAGGGGATGCTGCGGACGGTTTTTACGTTTTGGGTGACATCGTCGCCCTGCACCCCGTCGCCGCGGGTAACGGCTTGTGTTAAAAGGCCGTTTTCATACGTGAGGCTGATGGCCAGTCCATCGTATTTCAGTTCGCAGACATATTCGGCCTCTTTTCCCACCGATTTGCGCACGCGGGCGTCAAATTCCCTGATCTCTTCCAGCGAATAACTGTTCGACAGCGAAAGCATGGGGTGCTTGTGCCTGACCGTGGGAAACTCTCTGGTGGGCTCACCGCCTACGCGCCGGGTGGGCGAGTCGGGACGGACAAATTCGGGGTATTGCGCCTCCAGCGCTTCCAGTTCTTTCAGCTTTTGGTCAAATTCATAATCGCTGATGGAGGGCTGCGCCAGCACATAGTAGCGGTAATTGTGTTCCTGCAATTCTTCGCAGAGGGCATCGATCCGTTTTTTGGCTTCTTCTTTGGTCATACAGTTGTCATTCGGTTGTGGTTCAATGGTCATTCATTGTCATTCATTGTCATTCAATGGTCATTCAATGGT
>JALUYM010000023.1 GCA_027018745.1 Bacteroidales bacterium
AATATGATATAGCCATTCAGGCAGCTATTGGCGCTAAAATTATTGCCCGCGAGACTATTAAAGCCGTCAGAAAAGATGTAACAGCCAAGTGTTATGGCGGAGACATTTCCAGAAAACGTAAATTACTTGAAAAACAGAAAAAAGGAAAAAAAAGAATGCGCCAGGTTGGTAATGTTGAAGTCCCGCAACAAGCCTTTCTTGTAGTCCTAAAACTCAATGATTAGTTCTTCACATTCAAAAAATATATCGGTATTTTACAAAAAAACCGGGTATTAATCGTAGTATCCGGCTTTTTAATAATGTTATTATTTAGTTTATATAAGAGATTATAACCCCATACTTATACTTACCAATTCTGCAATGTCATAGTTTTTCACTTCTTCTTCTTTATTTTTATACTTAATACCATCTGTTAACATAGTCATACAGAAAGGACAAGCAGTACAAATAATATCAGCACCGGTATCCAGTGCCTGTTCAGTACGGTCAATAAACACCTCTTTATCACCTTTTTCTGCTTCTTTAAACATTTGGCCTCCACCAGCGCCACAGCACATTGCAAAACTCCTGTTTTTCTCCATTTCAACCTTTACAGAAGGAATAGCCTTTAAAATATCCCTGGGAGCATTATATTCTTTATTTGCCCGGCCCAGATAACATGGATCATGATAAGTGATTTTTTTACCGGCAAATTTATCACTGTTTACATTTAATGTACCTTTTTCAATTTCTTTTTGAAGAAACTGAGTATGATGATGAACCTCATAATTTCCTCCAAAATCAGGATATTCATTTTTAATTGTATTAAAGTCATGTGGATCACAAGTAATAATTTTTTTAACTCCGTAACCATTCAAAACTTCAATATTTGACAAAGCCTGCATCTGATACAACATTTCATTTCCTGATCTTCTGGCAACATCTCCACTATCACTCTCTTCAATTCCTAACACGGCATAATCCAATTTCAGGTAATTCAAAATTTTAACAAATTCCCTGACAACTTTTTTATAACGATCATCAATAGCTCCGGCAGAGCCAACCCAGAATAAATATTCAGGTTTTTTATTTTTAGCAACTAAATCCGACATAACAGGCACTTCAAGACCTTCTGCCCATAGCATACGGTCATGTTGAGAGAATTGCCATGGAGCACCATTATTTTCAATATTTGTAAATATTGTATTTAATTCTGCAGGAGCCTTAGACTCTTCCATTACCAAATAACGGCGAGCCTCCAAAATAATGGAAGGTTGGTTAATATCTATAGGACATTCCTGAGCACATGCATTACACATTGTACACGCCCATAATTCCTCTTCTGTAAGATAGCCCAGAACCAAATGATTTCCATCATCATAATCCCGTCCTTTTTCAACAAGCCCCGGACCTTTTTCCTTCATTCTGTATCTGGTATCCATCATTACTTTGCGCGGTGACAATAATTTACCCGTTATGTTAGCCGGACAAACTGATGTACATCTGCCACATTGAGTACAAGCAAGAGAATTAAAATAATGTGTCCAGTCCAAATCATCTGCATCTAGAGCACCAAAACGTTCAGGGGTACCTTCTTCTTCAGGAACATCATCAAAGCTGGCATTTGGATCCATCATCATTTTTACCTCTTTGGTAATATTTTCCATATTATCGATATACCCTAATGGCTTATCAACCTTGCTGATAAAAACATTCGGTACTGCAAGAAAAACATGAAAATGCTTAGAATATGGAAGAATGTTGGCAAAAATAAATATTAGAGTAATATGGAACCACCAGCATATTTGATACCAGGTCCATGCAGCAGATGCTGTTATAAACGGAAATAACCGGGAAAGAAATTCACTAACAGGATACGCTCCTTTTAATTCATGATGTGATATGGTTGCCCATTTAAAATAAAATATATTCATTCCCAATAAAGAAACCATAAGTAATAAAATAATCGTTAAAGCTAAAACGGCATCGTATTCATTAATTGGCCTCATTTCAATTCCATGAAATCTTTTAACATGCAATAACAATCTTCTGCTAAGGAAAATAATCATTGCAATTAAAATAATTAAACCAAATATGTCAACTAATGCCATAATAACATTATATAATGGCCCTATAGCACTGAACATTTTTTCTGTGCCAAACAAACCATCAAATATCATTTCTGTACTAGCAAACAATATCATGAGAAAACCCCAAAAAGTAAGTGCGTGAACAAGACCTATAACAGGCCGGCGCATAATTTTAACCTGAAAACCGGCAACTTCTATGGTTTTCCATAATCGTAACCAAAGGTTTTGCAACCGTTTTTTCTTTGTAAACTTAAAAAACTCAAAATAACGCCAAATGCTGTATGAAAATACTGCCAGCGTTATAAAAATAAGAATGATAAAGATAATCTGTTTTGATGTCATTTTTAAAATTTTTATTAAAGATAAAAAATTGTCGTTACAATTTTAGATATTTTTTTGTTAAGAACGAATATAAATATTACGCATGCGTATTACTATTCATCAAAATTAGAAAAAATTTAAATGAGATTAACCTCGAAACAAAAATAAGCCATAACAACCTTTAAATACCACATATATTATCAATATAAATCAGGTACTTTTCATTATATTTGCGTGTTTAAAATAAATACAAATGCAGCTACCAAAAATTTATCAACCCAAAAATCATATAAGAATAGTTACCGCCGCTTCACTGTTTGACGGTCATGATGCTGCCATTAATGTAATGAGGCGGATTATTCAGGCAACCGGTGCTGAAGTTATCCATTTAGGACATAATCGCTCGGTACATGAGATAGTAAACACTGCCATTCAAGAGGATGCCCAATCTATAGCTATTACATCATATCAGGGTGGGCACATGGAATTTTTTAAATACATGTATGATATGCTTAATGAAAAAGGTTTTGGGCATATAAAAATTTTTGGTGGTGGTGGTGGAGTTATTTTACCAGAAGAAATTAAAGAGCTGGAAGAATATGGAATAGCCAGAATTTATTCTCCTGATGACGGCATGAAATTAGGATTACAGGGAATGATAAATGATTTAATGGAAAAGTCGGATTTTCCTACATGGAAAAAAGCTTCGGTTGACTTTAATGATATTAAAAATAAAAATTTTGGAGCTATAGCTAAACTTATTTCTTTAGCTGAAAACAATCGAAAGAAAGCAGAACCCATCCTTAAAAAATGTGTTGATACCGAAAAAAATAATCATGTACCAGTGCTCGGAATTACAGGAACAGGAGGCTCCGGAAAATCATCTTTAGTGGACGAAATTGTTAGGCGGTTTTTAAATGATTTCCCGACAAAAACATTAGCTATTCTTTCTGTTGATCCATCAAAAAGAAAATCGGGAGGAGCTCTTCTGGGCGACCGTATAAGAATGAATGCTATCGACACACCACGGGTATATATGCGCTCACTTGCAACACGACAATCCAACCTATCCATATCAAAATATGTAAAAGATGCAGAAACTATCGCTCAGGCAGCTGGTTTCGACTTAATTATTCTTGAAACATCAGGAATTGGTCAGTCGGATACGGCTATTACAGACCATAGTGATTTGTCATTATACGTTATGACACCGGAATATGGAGCTGCCAGCCAGCTTGAAAAAATTGATATGTTGGATTATGCAGATATTATTGCTATCAATAAATTTGATAAGCGAGGTGCTCTGGATGCACTTAGAGATGTAAAAAAGCAGTACCAACGAAATCATATGTTATTTGATGAAGATGCTGAAAAAATGCCTGTTTTTGGAACAACAGCATCACAGTTTAACGATCCGGGTGTTAACTCACTATATTTATTTCTTTTAGAAAAGATAAAAGAAAAAACCGGTAAGGAATTTAAATTACACACTCTTCATAAATTTGAACTCACCAAAAAAATTCACATTATTCCTCCTTCCAGAGTAAGGTATTTATCAGAAATATCTGAAACAGTAAGAGGATATAATAAATGGGCCGAACAACAATCCGATATTGCTCAACGACTATACAGTTTAAAGCAATCAATAGAAGAAGTTGATAAAGAAGAAGACAGAGTTACAAGCGACAAATTAAAAACTATCTATCACACTGTTCTTAAAGAGCTAGATCCAAAAAACTTTCAAATATTAGAAGATTGGAGCAAAACAAAGAAAAACTATTCAAATAAACATTATACTTTTAAAGTAAGAGATAAAGAAATAAAAATTGATACGCATACAGAATCACTTTCTCATTTACAAATTCCCAAAGTCAGTCTTCCGAAATTTTCAAGTTGGGGAGAAATATTAAAATGGGTTTTAAGAGAAAACGTACCCGGTAAATTTCCTTTTGCTGCCGGAGTATTTCCCTTTAAACGGGAAGGCGAGGACCCAACAAGAATGTTTGCCGGCGAAGGGGGCCCTGAACGCACTAACAGACGGTTTCATTATGTATCAAAAGGAATGCCTGCAAAAAGGCTTTCCACAGCTTTTGACTCTGTAACACTATATGG